>CANETR010000215.1 GCA_947441325.1 Saprospiraceae bacterium | reverse complement strand
TTTATACATCAAATGTACCCTATCTTTACCTAAAACATTGTGTAGATGCATTGGATATGGAAAATAATCCACCATTTTACCATTTTCGATAAAAGACTTAATTAAGCTCAAACTGTGTTGTTCCAATACAACATCATCGGCAGTACCGTGAATTAACATCAATTTGCCTTTTAGGTTATTCACATAATTGTTGAGTCTGGCCGATTCATAACCACTTGGGTTTTCTTCTGGTTTGTCCATATAGCGCTCACCATACATTGCCTCATAAAATTTCCAATCGGTAACCGGTCCGCCTGCTACAGCTGCTTTGAATACATCGGGATATTTGAGCATAAGTGAAATTGTCATAAAACCACCAAAACTCCAGCCATGAACTCCCATTCTCGTTGAATCGACAAATGCTTGTTTTTTGAGCCATTCAATGCCCTTAATCTGATCTTCCATTTCAATTTTACCCAACTGGCGGTGAATAACATTTTCAAAATTAAAACCTCTTGACTTAGAACCTCTATTATCAAGGGTATAAACCAGATAGCCTTTTTCTGCAAAATATTGCATCCAAAGCTGAGATCCCCCCAGCCAAGAATTAGTCAGCATTTGAGCATGTGGCCCCCCATAAACATACACTAGAACGGGATATTTTTTTAAAGAATCGAAATTTGAGGGCTTTATGAGTCTGCCATGCAATGGGGTGCCATCATTTGCAGCTATTGTATGCAACTCCACTTTTCCTATATTATAATTTGCCAAAGGATTTTCTGCTTCCAGCAATCTTGTAATTTCTGTTGAACTGTAGGTATCGATGATTCTGATAATTCTGGGTGTTGTAATATTGGAGAAATTATCCAAAAGCAAAGAACCATTTGGATGCAGGGAAACATTGTGATAACCTGAAACCTGCGTAAGATTTTTAAGCTTTCCGCTTTTCAATTCAATACTGTAAGCATGCAGATTTAATCCGCTACTGTCTGTTCCGCTCACTATGATATTCTTTCCTGCTTCATCGAGCCCAAGTATAGACTCTAGCACCCAATTACCACGGGAAAGCTGTCCCAAAAATTTTCCATCAGTATCATAGTGATACATGTGCATAAAACCATCTCTTTCACTTAACCAAATAAATTCATTTTTACGATTTGGAAAGAACCAGGCAGCATGTTCGGGTTCAACATATTTGGGATGTTCCTCCTCAAACAGTGTTTTTACAAAACTTCCATCCTCTGCGTTGTATTTGTTGAACCAAATATGATTTTGAGCTCTGTTTACAACTACAACATAAACATACTTTTCAGTAGGGTCCCATGCCAGATTTGTCAAATACTGATCTTTTTCTCCCTCTACTTTAAGATAAACAGTTCTGCCATTTGTGACATTATAAATCCCCACCTGAGCTTGTTCGCTTTTTTGACCCGCCATAGGATATTTTATACTATTCAGTCTTCCGGGAGTTTGCGTTATATCCAACAAAGGATAATCCGCAACATCTGTTTCGTTTTTCTGATAAAAAGCGATTCTATCGGCAGTTGGAGACCAAAATGTCCCCTTGCTAATTCCAAATTCAGATCTTGCAATCGACTGTCCACAAATCACCTCAGTTAGCTCGTCAATATTTGAAATTTGAATTGGATTTGCATGTTTCTTTTGAATAAATAAATTTTTTCCAATTGTGTAGGCAATATTGCCGCTTTCTTTATGTAAATCAACATTTTGCGCCTCATTAGATAATTTATAGATTAAATTACCACTTTTGTTTTTGTAATTCATTTCGTAATAATTATTATTATAATTAAAATAAAATGAACTAGCATCTTTCCAATTGGGATAAGGAGCTGTTTTCAAGTCTATACCTAATATGCTGTTTATTTCATTTAAAGTAATTATTGTTGAAATTAGATGATTTAAATCAGTTTTTTGAATTGACATCTTATCTTCTGATATTAAAGATATTCCGTCTTTTTCGTGCATAAATTGAAGACCTGCAATGTTTTTTGGACCTAAAACAGTTCGTTGTTTCATCACTGCGTCCTCTAAACTCAGTAATTTAATTTGAGCCTCTGCGCTAAAATTATATATTACAGTAATATAAAAATACTACCGATAGTGCTTTCATTTTCAAGTTATTAAAAGATTAAGAATTTGAATTTATTATTAAATTTAATGTAAATATTAGTAAAATCAATCAAAGAAATTAAAAAAAAAGAAAATATCTCTTATCTTTTTTAATTTAAAACTTTGAGATAAAAAAAATTATTGCCTAACTTTGTTCTGTCCTGTTTGTTATTGACCGCTTTGAAACATTATTTTGCAAGGAGTTGAATATTATGGTTACCCCCCCAAAAAACCATTATTTTAAAACTCTTAAACTATTCTACATTTCAAGTCGTCAATCAAACACATTTTAATAGACCGTAATAAATTCGTAAAAACATGGATGCTAGCCAAAAAGTAAAAACTCAGCCTGGGGAAGTATGGCAAAAAGTTGATTTCGGAACACCGACTCTTCATTTCGATTACTTTATCTCCAATATGGGTCGTATTAAAAGCTATCACAAACGTACAACTGGTGAAAGACTTCTAAAAGGTTCTGTAGATCACAGAGGCTTTCATCGCTTGCACATACGTCTAGCTGACAAAACCTACGGTGAACTTGCACTGCACATTTTCATAGCAAATCACTTCTGTGAGAAGCCATCAGATGAATTTAATCATGCAATTCACGTAGACTATGACCGTTCAAACAACAAATGGACTAATCTTAAATGGTTGAAACATGAAGAGTGGAGACTTTACATGCAAAAAAGCCCACACAACAGTCCAGATCCAAAAAAGAAAGGAAAAAAGAAATAACTTTCTCTGATCTTTAGTAAAACGATGATTGTTCAATGTATCTTGAACAGCACTGAAAATAAAAAAAGCCGCTCTACGCGGCTCTTTTTATTTTATAACATTGGGTAGTTAGTCTAACTTTAATTTGACTTCTTTGAACTCGAATTCCTGAAACTTAACCACGTTCATCGATTTATTTTCAAATCGCTCTATGAGCTTTATTTCTTTAATCACTTCAGCATCGAGTAATTTCACATTTTTAAAAACAGGCTCGAAAGCAAAAAAAGTATGCCTACCTTTTCTTAGCTCAGTATCAAAATGATCGGGAAAACCTGTACCATGCTTTTTTAACAATCTACCAAAATAAGTCATTACATCAAAGCCTATGTAGGCAAATTCTCGTGGAGCGATACCAAAACGATTCCTATAGCCTTCCTCAAACTGATTGTTCTTCTTATCTTCTTTGTCAACAAAGAAATTATCGATAATATGTAAATTCAGATTGTCATAGTATTCAAAATTTACCCGCTCGAAATATTTCCACATTGGAGTCCCGATAACGGCAAACTGAAATCCACTTTGTTTTTCTATTTTATTGTACAAAGAGGAAATTTCTCTCAATGTCGAATATACAAATTGTTCACTTTTGTCGGATGGGATGATAACTACGTTCAAAGCTGATCTGTCAAAATGTTTCATTAGTGCAGACACATTAACGCCTTCATTGGTAAACAGCTGCGTAATCTCAGCTTTTTCATTGTTTTCAAGCAACTTGTAAGCTTTCTGAATTTGATCCATTTTCAAACTATCCTCTTTTGTCCCTACAAGTAGATATTTTGTTTTGCGCAAATTATTTGATGGAGCAATTTTTATTTGTTTGATAAAACTTACTATATGCATAGAAGTTACCTCAAAGGATGGGGCAACTTGAATGTAAAAATTATTTTCTTCTGCAACATTCGGATTGTTATTGAAAGGAGAAACCAAAGGAACATGTTTCTCTTTTGAATAAACTGCCAATTTTCTGAGCGCTTCTGTAGAATTAGGTCCAATTATTAAATCCCATTCTTTATCGCCAAGTCTTTCAATAATTGCATCCATATATTCAACGTCCTTTTTCGAATCAAAAACCTGAACCTGAAGATTTATTCCCTCCCGTCTCAAACTATCTAATGCGATTTCAACCCCTTCATAAAATGAAATGGCCCTTTCTGACTGTAAAGTAATTTCAGACCTTTCGCCCATGAGATTACTCAAAAATGGCAGTATGATTGCCACATTGTAGGAGCTTTTAGTTCTTACAGTTCTAGTCTGCTCCTTAATTTCTTTTTTAACATTTGCAGATGTTAAATCTATAATCTCGAGGGTATCTACCCTCAAACTTGTTTCAGGGTATTTTACATAACGTACGACATATTTTTTCAGAGGATCTTCCGTCAAGGTATCTGTCCAGACAATACTGTCTTTTTTAGTGGTTCCGGGATAATAACCCTGCCTTGAGGTACTGTCTGACTTTGGTTTGATGATTGTGTCGGTTGCTGATTCATTACTGCTAAGATCAAAATTCTTCATACTGCGTATTGGTTGTTCAGTATGAGAAAGATTTAAGAGAACGAGAGCAAGAAATGAAAGATGTAATATAAAACCCATTATTAAAATTTTTATTAAAAAAAGTACTACAAATTTTAAACCAAAAATTTAAAAGCTTTTGATATGATTTCATATCTGCGTAGATGCAAAGTTATGTTTTTTTAAGAAAAAACCTCATAATTGGACAAGACCGAAAAACCGAATTGAATATTTTTATGTTCTTAGTTAATTTATTTTATTTTTGCAGTCCGATAAATTATTAAAAGTCTACAACTATATGAAAAAGCCGCTTAAAAGCTTAATTTCCTCCATATCTCTGTTCATTTTATTTATGACAAGTTTAAACTTGTCTGCACAGAGTAATGGGGGTGTCAGAGGTAGCGTACTCGACAAAGAAAGCGGTGAACCGCTCATGTTTACACCTGTTTATCTCAATGATGGTTTAAAATTCAATACCTTGACGGAAGATGATGGATTTTATACTATCGCCAGTGTTCCCCCGGGTAAATACCTTATACAGTGCCG
>CANETR010000214.1 GCA_947441325.1 Saprospiraceae bacterium | reverse complement strand
GGCAGTTGCCAGCCCTCGGGGCATAGCTGCTGCGCTTGATTCCAATTGTAAAATCGACCATATTTTTTATCGGGCTGATCTGGATTTACATAAGAGCCGGGTAAATTCAGCCTCATATTTTCAGTCATCCAAATTAGGTTTCCAATTTGTACACTTGCATATATTTCTCCATCACGGGGGTCTGTGAAAGAGCCTTTGCTTTGACTTATTGAGCTTAATGGTAGAATTATTGAAGCAAAAATAAATATCGCCTTTTTAATATTTTCTACGATTGGTATCATTATCAATAAATTATATAAAATTTGAATTAAGTGACTTGAGTTTTTCAATTCATTTAGCTTATTAGTCGAGGGTTCTGCAAAAAATTGAAAAGGAAATTAAATCATTTTCCAGTAACTCTTTCTTTTTGAGATTTCAAAGGTACTGTAAGCGCCTCATAAATAATATCATGAATTCTGGTTCGGATATTCAAACTAATGAGTTTATTGTTTTCGCCCGATGGGTAAGTTCTGTTCGATAGAAACAGATAGATGATGCCGTTGTCGGGATCTGCCCAAGCGCCAATACCTGTAAATCCTGTATGTCCAAAAGTATTATCCGATGCTTTTCCAGCTATGTTGACAGAGTTTTGGGCAGTGCCTTCTCTGCGGTCGAAACCAAGTCCTCGTCTGCTACGCAAAGCGTATCTCGATGTAAACAGCCTTACTGTTTCTTCTTTTAGGTATCTTTTATCCTGATAAACGCCTCCATCGAGCAGCATTTGAAAAACGGCAGCCAAATCAGTTGCCTGGGCAAATAAACCAGCATGACCCGAAACCCCACCCAACATGGCTGATCCCATGTCGTGCACATCACCCTGGATGATTTGATGACGGAAGTATTTATCTTCTTCAGTAGGTATAACTCTATTTTTGGGTATGCCATTTTGAAGTGGATTGTACATAATGTTTTCAAGTCCCATCGCAGCGTAAAAACTTTCTGAAGCATATTTGTCCAGTGTTTTTCCACTTATTCTTTCCACCAGACGGGTAAAAAGAATATAACCATTATCACTGTAGCGATAATTGCCGGGCGGATCAATCTCGCTGTCGAAAATTCTTTGCCAAAGCAGGCTGTCCTGTTTTTGTTTAGAAATGTAAATTCCCTCTGCCACTCTGTAGCAGAATTCGGTGTCGGGGCTGCTTTTGTAGTGTTTTTTATCAGGTTTTTTCTGCTCGTCCAATGTTTGAATATAGAAGGGAATCCATGCTTTCATACCAGTTTCGTGCAGCAGTATTTCCTTTATGGTCATATTTTCTTTGTTGGTACCCTTCAGTTCCGTAAGATAATCGCTCAATTTTTTTTCGATGTCTATTTTACCTTCTTCATAGAGTTTCATGATTGACAGCGTAGCAGCAGCAATTTTTGTAACAGAGGCAAGGTCATACAAATCGTTTAAGCGCTGATTTTGTTTTTTGTCAGTGCTGCTGTGGCCATAGGCCCTGTGAAAGGCTATCTTTCCGTCTTTCATCACTAAAACCTGGCAGCCCGGCACGGCGCCTTTTGCAATGGCCTCATTGGCAACAATATCTATTTTGTTAAGAATGGATGGATTGAAACCCAGCGTCTGCGGCTTATCGGCATATGCCAGTCTGAAAGCCTCGGTTTTTACGCCTGTGCCATATTTAAATTTACCTGAGCTTACTGGTAATTTGCCTGCAAAAGGCAAAGCTCCCATGATAGCCTGTGCTGCTTTGCGTTCGGCGGCGTCATCGTTTACATAAGTGCAAATGACATAAGGCATTCCATCAAAAAACTTCAGGGTATATGGATTTCCAAAAACTGCTAGTACTACCTTGGTTTGTTTGCTCAGTTCATTGATGAATTTTCTGGCACTTGGGCTTAAATCGTAATCATTTTGCAGATAACGGCCTACTCTGTGTAGCCCCAAAACAACTAGATCTTGCCCTTTTAGTTCATTCAACATCCGACTGTAGTTGGTAGGGTGAATGATAGCGGGTAGCTGATAATGTGAGCCAATGCCATATTTTTCCAATTCTTTCTGAAAAGGAGTTTTTGAATTGTATCCAATACTCAGGCTGGCTATTTTTTTGCCTGTAAGATTTTTTAAAGGGAGAAGCTCTTCAGGATTAGAGCAAAGCGTAAGTGCCGATTCTATAAGTTTTTCATTCAATGCCTCTGCGTTTGGACTGTTAATATCTTCTATGATCTTGCTAAGGGATACAGGCTTGTAATCAAAGAGTCCAAGTCTGTATTTTGCCCTGAGTATTTTCTTGACACGCTGCTCAAGGTCGCTCCAATTGAGCTCTCCCGCAGCAATAACTTTTTTGACACGTTCAATTGATAATGCAGCATTTTCAGGCATTAGTACTACATCTATCCCAGCTTTTAATGCACGAATCTCGGCTTCGCCTGCCTGAAAATGATTGGTGACGCCTTTCATCATCATGGCATCAGTAAAGCTAAGGCCTTCAAACCCCATTTTGTCTTTTAAAAGTGCCGTTACCGCAGGTTTGGATAGGGTAGTAGGCAGATTTGCGCTTGCATCTATTGCCGGAATATGCAGGTGTGCAACCATTACACTCTGAATGCCTTGCTGAATAAGATTTCTGAAGGGATAAAGCTCCAGGCTGTCCAATCTCTGAATGTTATGATTTATAACTGGTAAATCGTAGTGAGAATCGACATTGGTATCGCCATGACCAGGAAAATGCTTAGCGCAGGCCATTACATCATTGTCCTGTAAACCCTTCATGTATTGAAAGGCTTTTGCAGTAACATTTTCTTTGTTTTCGCCAAATGATCGGTCACCAATAACCGGATTTGAAGGATTGTTATTGACATCTACTACTGGTGCAAAATTTATATGAACACCAATCCTGCGGCATTGATTGGCAACCTCTTTGCCAAATTCATAAATTAGTTTGTTGTCTTGTATAGCCCCCAACAGTATTTGCCTTGGGAAGGCCATAACAGAGTCAAGACGCATATTTAATCCCCACTCTCCATCAATGGAGATCATAAGCGGGACTTTTTTGCTGAGCGATTGATAATAATTGCTGAGCGCAGCGGCTCTTACAGGTCCTCCCTGAAACATAATGAGTCCGCCAATATGATATTTTTCAATCATTTCACGAACAATCAGCTCATCGGCTGCACCTTTATTGGGATAAACAGCCACCATAAATAGCTGTCCAAGTCTTTCAGATTCAGACATAGATGCCCATTTCTCATTTACCCAGGCATCTTCTTTTTGTTGAGCCAATTCTTTCTCGGTTGGTTCGGAATTTTTTATTAGGGGGCTATTAGAATTAAGCACTAATCCGAGTAAAAATGTCGGAATTAGCAAAATTGTGGACCAAATAGCTAGTTTTTTCAACATGTGTATTAAAAGTCAGTTGGTTAAAGGCAATAAATGAGATTATAAGTAAGTTATAATGCTAGTAGATTATCAAAGATAAGACTTAAAAACGGTTTAGATTAAAATTTATTTTCAGTTTTTAATTTAGAAGACCAACCACTATTTATTTTTAATCGTTTTATTATTTGATTTACTTGCTTAAACCTTTATTCAATAAAACAGTCTTCATTGCAGAGAACATTTACAATTTTATAACGAATAGCAACCCCAATAATGCTATCTGAATTATTACTGCCAAATGAAGTATACCAACAGAAGTAGCGATAACGAATTGATTCAAGGCTGTCGCCATTCGAATCGGATTGCCCAAAAAAATCTGTACGAAAGATATTTCGGAAGAGTTTTTGGCATTGCCATGCGATATACCAAGAATCAGGAGGAGGCACTCGATATCCTCAATTCTGCCTTTCTCAAAGTTTTTACCTCACTTGATAAGTATGAGGATAATAGCAATTTGGCCGGTTGGATTGCAAAAATAGTTTTCAATACCGCAATTGATCATGTGCGTCGTAACACAAAATACCGTCAGGTAATGGACTTTAATGTCGAAGCTGAACATGCGGTAGGCAATGAAAGTCTTGATAGGCTACAGACAGAAGATTTGTATAAACTTATTCAAAAATTGCCGGCATCGAGCAGGTCTGTATTCAATCTGTATGTAATTGATGGATATAAACATAAGGAAATTTCTGATATGCTCGACATTTCTGTTGGCACATCGAAATGGCATCTTTCCAATGCCAGGAAAGAACTTCAGGATCTAATTGCGATTCATTACAATTATGAAAAAGGAAGGCTTATTAGTGCCAAATAATCCAATTAAAAACTTAACAAAGCAAAAAAATATTAGATGAAGCAATTTTACGATAATCAGGATGATGATATGCGATCGAGAATGTCAGATCATGAATTTGATATGGTGCCTGGGGCTTGGGATAAGATGGAGCATAAATTGAATAAGTTGGAGGTGCCTTCCATGTCGAAAAATCTTGTGCCTTGGTTGAGTCTGGGTGCAATGATGCTGGGTGTTTCGGGAATAATGTTTTATTATTGGTACCAAATGCCATATGGCAAAAATGATATAGTTACAGAGAAAGAAAATATAGAATTGAAGGGGGCCGAATTGGCAGAGAAGAAAATTGTTTCGTCTGAATCAAATACTGTTAAACTCGAATCTGTAGTAAAGACTGTTACTGCTGTCAATACAATTTCGGGGAAATTGCCTGAAAATGATTTGACCAAGAACAGAGATGTGAAAAATAGAATTATCGATCCGGCAATTATAAGTCATAGTATTAAATCCGATAGGCCTATTATTGCTAGTCTGCCTCAAAAATTGGATCCTTTGGCGATGCAGCATAATGAAAATATCTTTTCAGAAAATAATTATCCAATAGAGAAAAAACCAGACAACAATTTTACGGCTGTAGAAGATGTTGAAACTTCCTATTTGACAAATGTTGAGCATCTTGAAAATATTCAAAACATAAGTGTCTTAAAAATAGAAAATAAGCCCACATTGCTTTTAGCTAAAATGGTAGATACTCCGCTTTTGGCCTTGAAAACATCGCAT
>CANETR010000213.1 GCA_947441325.1 Saprospiraceae bacterium | reverse complement strand
TCAATGAAAATGCTAGATTTAATTATAAAAATACTGAGAAACAAATGGTTCAATTGGCTTATAATTTAAAAATTCACCCAAGCATTGTCCTTGGAAGATACTGTTTTGAAACCAATCAGTTTGCAGTTAAAACAGGAATTGATAGAACTATAAACTAATGCTTCAATTTCAATGACTTGGGAATGCTCAGAAGATAATTTAACAGAACAAACAGCGATTAATTTTTTTTAAACCAGGTTGGGCTGAACTAATAGAAAATCAGTCCAAAATAACACGCTATAAAATTGATACTAAATGTGATTTTTTCACTAAATTTACAGAAAAAAACAGCAAAAAATGTTAATTAGATTCACAATTGAGAATTTTCTGTCATTTAGAGAAAAACAAGTCTTTTCAATGATACCAGGTAAAGGCTCTCTTAAATCACAACATAAATCGACTCCAGTAAAAGGAGTTACCGTTTTAAAAGCAGGCGTTATTTATGGAGCAAATGCTTCAGGTAAATCTAATCTGATTAAGGCAATAGACTTTGGAAGAAAGATCGTCTTGAAAGGAACTAAAGCGGAACAGCCAATAAGTACAAATTTTTACAAACTAGATAAAAAGTTCCTAACTAAACCTACATACGTTGAGTATGAAATCCAGCATAAGGAAAAGAATTATGCTTATGGATTTATTATAAATGCCAAAGAGATTGTTGATGAATGGCTGTTTGAAATAAACAAATCAGGTGAAACAAAAATATTTGAGAGAAAAAGGACAACTGAATATGACTTAAATTTCCTTTTTAAGAAGAACAATACATCAGTGGAAAAACAGTTTTTAGAATTTACTGCAAAAGGAACTCCGAGAAACCAACTATTTATCACACAAATAAGGAACACGAATGTTACAGATAATGTTAGAGATATTCAAGATATTTTAAATGTTATTGATTGGTTTCAGAACGCTTTAACCGTTATATATCCGGGAACAAAGAACATTAGTAAAAAATTTGAATTACATAAAGACACTAATCTTCAACAAGT
The DNA here is from genome assembly GCA_947441325.1 of Saprospiraceae bacterium. GTDB lineage: Bacteria > Bacteroidota > Bacteroidia > Chitinophagales > Saprospiraceae > Saprospira. The sequence goes on along the minus strand of CANETR010000213.1, from coordinate 3,969 downwards.
ATTCAAAGATATGCTTGAATATTTTGATACCGGAATTGATGGCATTGAATTTAAAGAAGTTGATTTTGAGAAAATGGATATTCCATCAGAGGTCAAAGAAGACATTAAGAACGATTTGTTCAGTGAAAAATCTGAAAAAACAAGTGCCTTTCTATCAAATCCTCAGGACGACAAATATTATGTAATTTCCAAAATAGATAGTCATACTATACAAGCTAAGTTACTTAAAACTAAACATAAAATTATTGGTGGTGGATATGAACTCTTCGATTTGAAAGATGAGTCTGATGGTACAAGAAGAATAATGGATTTAATACCATTGTTAATAGATTTTTTTAGAGGAGGGAATGTATTTGTTGTTGATGAAATCGAAAGGAGTTTACACCCTAATTTAGTTCGAGACTTTTTTGAACTCATTTTGGATAAGTGCGAAAATGTTAATAGTCAATTTATTGTTTCAAGTCACGAAGCAATCCTGTTAACTCAAAAACTTCTAAGAAAAGATGAAATTTGGTTTGCGGTGAAGAACAAAGAGGGTGCAACAAAACTTCATTCGTTAGAAGATTACAATGTCCGTTTTGACAAAGAAATAATGAAAGATTATTTACTTGGACGATTTAAAGGTGTTCCAAAAATTGGTAATAGAAATTTATTATCCATTTTACCAATTAATGTATAAGTTATGCCAAGAGAACCTATTTCATTAGTTCGTGAAGGAGGATTCCTTGAAGCTGAGAAAATGTTTGTTTTGTCATTTGAGGGCAGTGTAAGTGAAAAGAAATATTTTGAAGATTTCAGAAAATCTACCTTATTTAACGACAGTGGATTAATTGAAGTTATTTCATTGAAAAGACCAACAAACAGAGGATCTGACCCGATTAGCGTAAAAAAACTTCTTCAAGAAGCTAAGAAGGAATATCATTTCAAAGTCACAGATGAATTTTGGTTAATATTTGATAGAGATGATTGGGAGGAAATTCACAATCATAATTTTGATAAATTGGTAGATGATTGCAAAAAAGAGACTAATTTCTTCCTGGCTATGAGCAATCCTTGCTTTGAAATTTGGTTAATCCTACATTTAAAGGACATTAATGAATTTAATGAAGAAAAAAAGAGAATGTTAACTACAAACGAGAGAAATAGTAATAGCAAAAACTATATTGACATAGTTCTCAGTGAAATTCAAGGAAGAGGTTATAATAAAAGACCAAATCCTCGGATATTTTTACCATTAACAAAAACAGCTATTAGCCGAGCGAAAGAACTTGATATTGAAAACCAAGATTACCCAAAACAACTAGGAACTCATATTTATAAACTAATTGAAAAATTGATAACTTATGAATAAGGCCCGAAGCCTAACTGTTAAATTCCCTACCTGTACACAACTAGGAACCGCCAAACTATATCCGTCTGACCAAGTACCTATTTAATAATTTCTGGAAATTACCTGGGACAAACTAAATGAGGTAAGCAGTACCAAGTCATTCTGGAATTAAGCGTTGGTTTTGAAGCTTGAAATTCATCATAACACATGAAAATTTGAGTACATCAAAAATAATCCCTGTTATTAAAAATCGCTCCGGACTAGGTGGTCAATTTCACTAGATTACAAATATCAGAAGGATGGTGCGATTTTCACAAGATTTTCAGATGTAAACATTCTGCCGACACTGTCGGCAAAATTGAGTTGGTCTCATTCTATAGAGTTATTTCCTTTAAAATCAAAAGAGGCTAAGTTGTATTATGCCAATAAAGCTGCTGAGGAAGTTTGGGGCAAACGAGAGTTACACAATCAAATTGAACGAAAGCATTCGTACATAACGAAATAGCAAATACTCAATTGAGCACGTTAAAACCTGAAATATTAAACACCTTTAAAGACCCCTACATTTTTGATTTTCTAAACCTCAAAAACACCTATTTAAGGTAGCAATTGAACTAAAATTGGGAAGTTTGAAGCGGCGCATAAAGGACAATGAAATTATATGTGTAATCTGGTGAAATTGGCGATCGGATTATCCAAATTAGTTTTAAATTATACTAATTAGTCCTTTTGTTAAATAGTTCGGACTTGACTGTTGAGAAAATAATCGTAATATTACTTTTATAAATTATTGTAAATGACGAAGCTTCTTATAAATACTGGCACAGCTTCATATAACGACTTAATTTCAAATGGTCGAACTTTTAGTGTGCCACCATACCAAAGAGATTATTCCTGGGAAAGAGAATATTGGGAGGACTTATGGTTAGATATACTTGATTTACCAAAAGAAAAATACCATTATATGGGGTATTTAGTTTTCCAGGAAGATAGCACAAAGACAAAAACTTCATTTATTATTGACGGACAACAAAGATTTACCACATTGAGTATATTGTGCCTTTCAGCAATTAGACTTTTAAAAGATTGGGCCGACAGTGGAATTGATAAAGAAAATAATGAAATTCGAATGGTGAAACTTACAGAAAAATTTCTGGGGAATTTTTCTACGTCGAAACTTACCATTACACCTAAATTGGTACTTAATAAAAACAATGATGATTTTTATAAAAGTTATTTATTAAACCATAGGAAACCTCCGGCAGTTGGCAAACTTAAACCTAGTCAAAAAAGATTATGGGATGCCTATGAGTATTTTTATCAAACTTTAAAAACTAAAATATCTTCTAAATCCGGAACAGAACTAGCCATCTTAATTGATGATGAAATTTCTAATTCACTCATTTTTACAACAATTAATGTCAGTGATGACCTAAATGCTTATAAAGTTTTTGAAACATTAAATGCAAGAGGGGTTAAGTTATCTCCTTCTGATTTATTAAAAAATTATTTGTTTTCTAAAGCTTTTGAATCAAGCAGTGCTGAATTGGAAGAAACCGAAAGAAGATGGCAAAGCATAAACGACTTTTTAGGTAAATCAGACCTGCCAACTTTTTTACGTCATTATTGGAATTCAAGATTTGAATTGGTAAGGATTTCGAATTTATACAGAGCAATTAAAAATACCATTCAAACGCCAAAAAACGTTTTTGATTTAATGCATGAATTGGAACAGCTGGCCCCTGTATACTCGGCTTTTGAAAACCCCGCTGACCCAATGTGGAATAAAAAACAGCGGTCATTTATACGCTTAATGAATCTTTTTGGTGTATCAACCTGGTATTCTTTATTGCTTGTTGCCAAGCAAAAATTCCCTGAAGATGAGTTTACAAAACTTTTACATGAGCTAAACGTGATAACATTCCGATATAATGTCATTTCAGATTTACATTCCAATGACATCGAATTGGTTTTTAACAAGTTATCAATCAAAATCTTTTCAGGTGAGATTTCAAAAGCTTCACAAGCGTTTGAGCTTTTAAAATCGATTTATGTACCAGATGAAAGTTTTGCTCAAGCTTTTTCAACGAAGCTTCTTAGCACCAAAAGGAACAAAAACCTTGTTAAGTACATTTTGGTGGAACTTGAAAATACCATTTCAGGAACAGACTATCAATTCGAAGATGCATCATCTACCATCGAGCATATTCTTCCAGAAAATCCTTCCTCTGAATGGGAAACATCATTTTCAGTAGACGACCAAGAAGATTATATTTATTTAATAGGAAATTATACATTACTTGAGAATTCCTTAAATAAAAAAGCAAGTGACAGGCTTTTCAATAAAAAGCTGCTACTTTACGAATCATCAAAATATAAGATGAGCAAGGATGAATTAAATTATATAGATTGGAACCCATTTATTCTTCGTAAACATCAGGACAAGATGAGTAAATGGGCTTGTACTGCCTGGAAAAGTAATTTCATTCAAAATAAATAGTGACAACATATAAAGACTGAAAATTAGAAATACACAAAGAACGCATCATGGTAGCCTAGTATTGGACAGAAATACCAAGCAAACAAGCACTGCAATATATTGGGGCTTTTGGGGTCGCCATATCTGTACTCTGATTTTT
>CANETR010000212.1 GCA_947441325.1 Saprospiraceae bacterium | reverse complement strand
GATAAACAGCGATTTATCATGTTGCCTATCAATAAATGGAATGTGGAATACCAGCGCGTGATTTTAGGTGGACTCACCTGCGATAATGACGATTATTACAATGTTATTTCCGAAGATGAGGAACTCTTCCTTCCGGTGATCGAGCCCGATGATGTAGAACCGCTTTATGTCGGATTTTTTCATACTGGAGCCTATCAGGATTCACTCAGCGGTTATGGTGGCGTACATCACTGTCTGATTCCTTCGCCCAAACATATTCTGGTAGATGTAGATGAAGACGGCAATCTGACCTATAAACTCTTTGCTCCAGAGCAACGCTCACAGGAAGTGATGAAGCTTTTGGGGTATATTTAGGCAGAGGAAAGAGGAAAGATTGAAAGAGGAAAGGATGAAAGATGTTGAAAATTTGAAAATTTGGTGATTTGAAAATTTGTCTCGTTCTACAAACGAGATGAAAATTCGTCTCGTCATGCTGACAAGATTCCAAACGGCCTTTGAAAAAACATTAGCGAAAGAGCGTGGTATTTTAATGCCGCATTAGAGAACCAATCTCGCCCAAAGACGAGATAGCTCCGCGAAGCGAAACTTATGTTTGTTATAAATAAATTAAACAATCGTTTTTGAACTGATATATTGGAAGACTGTTTCGAATTGGAGACAGTCTTCTTAATTTTTTAACAGATTTTTAATGAAAAAATATTTTATCTCTGGTATTGGTACCGATGTTGGCAAAACCGTCGTTTCGGCTGTATTGACAGAAGCCTTACAGGCCGATTACTGGAAACCTGTTCAAGCCGGCAATTTGGACTTTGGAGATAGCGACCGTGTGAAATCTTTAGTGTCCAATTCAATATCTGTCTTTCACCCAGAAAGATATAGATTGAATACTCCCGCCTCCCCGCATTATGCAGCTGAGCTGGATGGTATCGAAATTTCACTTTCTGATTTTTCAATTCCTCATACAGATAATAAGCTCTTAATAGAAGGGGCAGGAGGTTTGATGGTGCCCCTTAATGCAAAAGATAGCGTAGCTGATTTGATCAAATATTTTAATGTTCTGGTCATTCTTGTTTCGAGAAATTATCTGGGCAGTATCAATCATACGATGCTGTCAATTGAACTCCTTAGAAATAAAGGCATTGAAATAGCCGGAATTGTTTTTAACGGCCTATCAAATCCTGCCACTGAAAATTGGATTCTTCATAATAGCGGATGCACTTGTATCGCAAGGATTGGCAATGCTACAGCAGCACCCGACAAAAATTGGATTAAAGAACAGGCCGATCTGAATGAAAATAATATTATCAAATTATTGACATAGTTGTATTTGGCTTAAAAATGATAATTTCTATCGCAAAAGCATATCTGATGGTGTTTTTGCGATTTTTTTTTAATTTTTTTAAATGAATTTATTCATTTAATTTGATTCAATAAATAAAATTCCCTTGTTTTTAATAATTATTTTGCGTAAAAAATTTTGAAATAAAATCAAAAAGATGAAACTTTGTGCCGTTGTTAGGATTTTGTCATTTATTTGATGAAATGTAGTAGCACGAATGAGAAGTGAATTTGTAAACAACAAAATTTTTTATGATGAGAGTATTTAAAATTAAAAGCAGCATTACCGACAGAAGCAGTATCTCGCTAGAAAAGTATTTTAATGAAGTGTCGAGAATAGCTTCATTGAGCGCAGATAAGGAGGTAAATCTAATTCAGGATTACCGTAGTGGTGATGCTAAAGCCTACGATATATTAATAAAATCAAATTTGCGTTTTGTGATTTCAGTTGCCAAAACCTACCAAAATCAGGGTTTAAGTCTCGAAGATTTAATCAATGAGGGCAATCTGGGCTTGATTAAAGCAATAGAACGATTCGATGAAAGCAAGGGTTTTAAGTTCATTTCCTATGCTGTATGGTGGATCAGGCAATCTATTTTGCAATCATTGGCCGAACATGCCCGTTTGGTGCGAATACCTCAAAATAAAGTATGCAGAAGTATTAAAATAAAAAATACGGTTGAACGTTTCGAGCAGGAAAATTGCAGAGAGCCGCAATATTCTGAATTGGAAGATTTGTTATCTGTTAACGATAATGAAATGCACTTGATTGTAATACTGCAGAGCAGAGCGCTATCATTGAGTGAAAGTATCGATGGGCAATCTGAGGCAGATGGCAGTATTACCTATGAAAATTTGCTCAAAACAGATGAAAGCTATGAATCGGATTGCTATATTGATAAGAATCGAAAAGATAATTTACTGCAAGCAATGCTGAATAAACTCAGCTCACGTGAGCAGAAGATTCTGAAAGCATATTATGGCATTGGCTATGCTGGGCCATTAAACTTGGAGGAAATAGGAAAAATCTGCGGTCTTACCCGCGAGCGTGTCAGGCAATTAAGAGAAAAGGCGCTCGAAAGATTGAGGTCAGCAGCCAATAAAGAATTGTTGAGTCTTTGTCTGTAAAAAGCATTTTTGGCAGTAGGCCAAAAAAATAAAGGGGGCATCCAAATGGATAGCCCCCTTTAACACTAGAATCAGAATATGATTAGTCTCTTACAATTTGCTTCACAACGAAACCTGCCTCGCCACTGATGCGAACCATGTAAACGCCTGAAGGAAGATCTGTAAGATTCAACATGATAGTTCTGTCAGCTGACTGGTTTTTAACTGAGTTAACCAATCTGCCCATTGCATCGAATACCTGAACTTCGAAAACTTGCTCAGAAGCACTGATGTTGATATTCACAAGACCCGAAGTTGGGTTAGGGAAGATCTGTACATCAAGCATTTCACCTGCAGCTTTGTCAGAAGCATATTCCTCTACGATTTGATCGTCTGCCATTTCACGAGCAGAAGTTACAGTACAGCTTCTTTCGCTACAAGATCCAAGCGTCGCGCCATTTCTAAGGTGAGCAGGAATGGATGAAGGGCTTACGCAGAGTGTTCTATTGTTGCGTGTGCAAATTTGAACATTTAAATTTCCACTGTTTCCAGAAGCACAAGTAACATCAGTAACACATACAGCAACTACGTCGCTGGCAGTACAGCCATTGGCATCAGTTGCAACAACAGTGTAGTTTGTTGTAGTTGAAGGACAAACAGTTGTAGAAGAGCCGCTTGCAACAAGGTTTCCATTGTTATCAAACCACTGATAAGTGATTGCACCAGTACCACCTAAAGCATTAGCACTAAGTGTAGCGCAAGACAATGGACCATAACCAAAGTAAACTCTCTGATCTTGACCAGCATCTACTCTAACTTGGCTAGGCTGAGACAATCTTACAACAACAGAGCTTGTACAACCATTGGCATCAGTAACAGTGTATTGAGTAGCACCTGCAGGTGTATTGAATGTGCCTGTACCTGTGTATGGTAGCGTACCACCAACAGCAGTTACAGTTACAGGAGCAGTAGCGCCAAAGCAAGCAATAGTACCTGCTGTGTAAGAAGCAACAAGTAGATCTGGTTCAGTAATGTTAATGGTAGTAATTGCAACACAACCGTTGGCATCTTGGATGACATAACGAGAAGTACCTGCAGTTACAGTATAATTACCTGTGTTAACATAAGGAGCAGTACCACCTGTAGCAGTTACTTCTACAGTTGTGCTTCCACCGAAGCAAGCAATTGCACCAGAAGATGAAGATGCAACAAGTAAGTCAGGTTGAGTGACAGTCACAGTAGCAACATCAGTACAACCGTTAGCATCTGTTACAGTATAGTTATAAGTTCCTGCAACTTCTACGTTGTTGCCTGTTCCTGTGTAAGGAGCAACACCACCTGTAGCAGTTACACCAACATTGGTGCTTCCGCCGAAGCAAAGGATTTGACCTGCTGAAGCAGCAGAAACCAAATCAGTAGGCTCAGTCAAAGTAGCACCTGTAGTAGCAGTACAACCGTTAGCATCTGTTACTGTATAGTTGTAAGTGCCAGCAGAAAGACCTGCATTAACACCATCACCGCTGTATGGAGCAGTACCACCATTGGCAGAAACAGTAATAGTACCGTTAGAACCACCATTACAGCTGATGCCAAATCCGTTGAAGTCAGAAGCAACATTAGCAGCAGTAAGTAGCGTTGGCTCAGAAACAGTGATGCTGGTAGTTGAAGTACAACCGTTAGCATCTGTTACTGTGTAGCTATAAGTACCTGCTGTTACTGTGAAAGAACCTGTTCCGCTGTATGGAGCTGTTCCACCAGTAGCAGAAACTGTTACAGTAGTAGAACCACCATTACAAGCGATTGAACCTGAAGTAGAAGCAGCTACTAGAACTGCTGGCTCTGTAATAAATACAGAAGCTTCAGCATAGCAACCAAAACTTGAACCTGAAACTGTAGTGTTGATAACCCATTCAGCGGGGAAAAGTCCAGTTACATTTAATGTGCCGTCGCCGCTTGGATTATTGTTTGTGCTAATTCCGTCGTTGCTGAACCAGTTTACATTGTAGTTTAAAGGTAAACCACCAGTAAGAACTGCAGTAGCTGTACCGTTGTTCAAACCGTTACAAGTAACATTTGTTGAAGTCAAAGTGAAAACAGGATCTGGAATTACTGTTACTAATTGAGTTGCAGTAACTGTACATTGGCTGTTTTGTGAGCTGCTTACAACGATTCTGTAAGCTCTGGTTTGGCTTGGAGAAGCATTGCGAGAATTTGTAAAAGGTGTAGATACATTCGTAGCAGACCATCCTGAAACATTTACCCAGTTGCCGTTATTATCCTGGAATTGCCACTGATAGTTTACTGTACCAAGGCCACCTGATACAGAGGCTGTGAGAGGAGCAGTACCACCATTACACACAGTAGTGTTAGGAGCAGTGGAGCTGATAGTAGCAACCAATGCTGTAGGTTGGCCAACAGTGATGCTGGTAGTTGAAGTACAACCGTTGGCATCTGTTACTGTGTAGTTGTAAGTACCGGCAGTTACTGTGAAAGAACCTGTTCCGCTATAAGGAGCAGTGCCACCGTTAGCTGATACGGTTACAGTTGTAGAACCG
>CANETR010000211.1 GCA_947441325.1 Saprospiraceae bacterium | reverse complement strand
TAGAAGACCTTTGTGAAAAAAAATCAGGACGGTTGTTGTTTAATTGCCACCTATTAAACCCAAGGGCAGGAAAATACTCGAAAAAATGTGGGACTCACCCCAAACCCCTCTCTTTGCGGCATAGCCTAAAAGAGGGGCTTCTGATACTCATGCGGAGTATTTCGGCAGGCCAAATTGAAGCCTGTTTCATCAAAGTTTAGGAGAAGCGGAACATTTTGATGAAATATATCTTTTTAGCAAGGGGACTATGCTGGCTCGCCTTTTCCTATCCATTTCCAAGTACAAAGGTTAATCCTCATTAGTTAACTTTTGAAATAAAAACCAAATTTATTTTATTCTATCTGAATAAAGTGTTATTTTTAACAACTAACTCAGATAAAATATCATGTGAATTTAAAAATACAGTTAAAAAACAAAAGCACCGGAATCTCCGATGCTTTATATATAAAGTTTTTAATTTATTAGTTTTAATGCCTGGGGGCATTTTTTCTCCAAGAGCGGATCTAAATCTGATTGTAGCTTTTTGTAAGTTTCCTGTTGGCTTGCAAGACATTCATTCATTTGAATTTCGAGGGCAACTACTTCATTGATAAGATCAACATCTGAATTGGTGAATTTTAAGAGTTCGCTTTTTTCTTCAAATTCGCGGTAAGACTTTACACAGAAGCAAATTGCGTCCACTTCTTTAGCATAGTCTTTTTTTTCTGTGTCATTTTCTACAGATTTCTGTTTACAAGATACTGTAACTAGCGTGAAGGTTAAGAGAAAGAATAAAAGGCGCATGATTTAAGTTTAAATGGAATTACTGTTTTTTGACAAATTTCATATTACTGACATTATTTGATTCTTGTACTCGGATAATATACAATCCGGGACTTAAGTTGTTAATGTCCATTTCAAGAGGTAGGTTGGTATTATGATATTGAACAATCTCTTTACCAGCCGCGTCAAAGATAGTAATTATTTCTGCAATAAGCGGATATTCAGCACTTAAACTAATCAAATCGCTTGCAGGATTTGGATAAAGCTTCAAAGCGTTTTCAATTCTAAGCTGATTGACAGATACAACCGTAGGTACATTAAAGGTCAAAACCGTATCGCAATTGTTGGCATCTATTACTGTTACTGTGTAATTTCCGCCAATTATCCCGGATATATCTTCTGTCATCTCTCCATTATTCCAAATGTAGGTAAAAGGCGCTGTAGCTCCCTGTACATCGAGATTTATTGAGCCATCATTGCCTAAGGTTTCGAAGCTAATCTGCGCTGAAATGCTATAAGGCGCAGACTGAGTAATTGTAGCAGCATTTGTGGCACTACAACCATTTGCATCGCTAATAGTTAATCCGAATGTGCCTGCAGAAAGACCGCTTATATCCTCTGTTGTTGCATTATTTGACCAAATAAAACTATATGGCGAGGTCCCCCCATTAGCATTGAGATTAATTGAGCCATTAGTTTCATTATTACAGGAAATATTGGTCGGCTGTAAATTAAGCGACAAGGCTGAAGGTTCTGATACCGTAACTGAACGGGTAGCAGAGCAAGCATTTACATCAGAAACACTAACATTATAAATCCCAACAGCAAGGTTATTAAGATCCTCAGTTGTTGCGCCATTCGACCAAAGATAGCTATAAGGTGCAATACCACCACCGGCACTGAGGTCTATTGAACCAAATCCGCTTGCATTACAGGGCAAATCTGTTACGAAAGCAGTTGTACTGAGCGAAGTAGGTACAGTGATTGTAGCAGATTCCTGAACCGTACAGCCATTGATATCGGTTATCGTTACACTGTAAACAGCAGGAACAAGATTTGCAATATCTTCTGTCGTTGCATTATTAGACCAAAGATAAGTATAAGGAGCGACTGCCCCACTCACTGTAAGATTTATACTGCCAGCGCCGCTACCATTGCAGAGCAGATTCGTCACATTTACATTTACATTAAATGCTGATGGCGCGATAACATTGGCACTGACAATTTGAGTACATAAATTGGCATCTGTTACCGTTACAGCGTAAGTTCCGGCATTGAGATTTGATAAATCCTCTGCACTTGATCCATTTGACCAGTTAAATACATAGGGCTGCACTCCCCCATTCATCGTTAGATTGATTGAAGCATTGGACTGAGCGTTACAAAGCGGATTCTGTGTTTGCGTAGAACCGCTGAGTGCAGCAGGCGAAGTTATAGTGAATGATTCAATTCGGCTGCAGTTATTGGCATCGACAATTGTGACTGTATATAAACCAGGATTCAGCAAACTTAAATCCTGCGTACTTGCTCCATTGGACCAGCTATAGCTATATGGACTTTGAGCACCGCTCACTGCAAGATCAATTGAGCCGCTTGAAGTTCCAAAACAGCTTAGATTGCTTTGAATGGCATTGGCGATAAGCTGACTTGGCTGAGTTACAGTAAAATTAAACTGTGCGCTACAAACCGCATCTGTGACCGTGACTGTATAATTCCCAGCCGGAAGATTATTAGCAGTGGCAGTTGTTTGCTGACTGGCATCATTCCATAGATAAGTGACTGCACCCGAGGGCTGAGCTACCAAAACAGTAGAAGATCCAGTGCTATTTCCATTACAGTTAACATTTGTGACATTGCCAGCGCTGAGGGTAATCAGTGAAATATTTGCTGTGACAGAGGCAGAATCCAAACAACCTGCCGACAGATAGAAATACTTTATGTTTTGCGTACCAGAACCGGCAAGAGCTGTACGAAGGGTGTCGTTCACTACCCCATTCCCAAAGTAGTATCCACCTGTTGGAGTTGCTCCACTCAAAGGGATATTATTGATACCACAGGCAGTTATCGGAGCTTGATTCCATTGTACATCCTGTGTACTGAAAATATTGAAAGAATCCCTGATCTGACATCCGTACACATCGGTCGCCGTATAAATAATTAAATTATTTTGACTTACGGTGTAAATTGCAGAATCTGCATTAGAACTCACATTTTGTAGAGGCGTCTGCCAACTATGAGAAAGCAATGAATTGGGCTCTCTGAATACCAGATTCCAGGCGGTAACAGAACCTAAATCGCCATTTGCAAGGTCGGTCACTTTCAAGTGCCAAGTACCATTTGCAGGGCCTGTTAATTGATTAAAATTTTGTATTGGCAGAAAACTTCCTGTAAAAGGGGCCGAAGCAGTGCTAATAGAACTCAGCGCATTCATTCTGAAAACGGTATTGGTGTAGGCAGTGCCTGAACCACCTAACAATTCAGATAACAAGGTTTTAGAACCATTTGGTGCAACCAATTCCAACCTTACTTCTGCGATGAACTGATGAGAAAGGTTCGCAATTTCTACCGAAACCAATTGATTGGCAAATCCTGCAGTACCACTAATATTAAGCGGAATCATAATACCATTGGGGTTCCCATCGGGAATAGCGACCGGCAGACCCGTATAGTTAAAGGCAGGTAAATTATTTATACCCAAACCATTTGCAGATGCATCTGAATAGATGATCGCATTATTAGAAAAGCAAACCGTGTCTCTGGAAGTATTCAGTGCAGCTGTTGGATTTTGTGAAATCAGCATGATGCTGTTAGTGTCATTATCAATATTAACATCTCCCCCACTTAAAACCAGGAAGGCATCCAGAAAATATTGCCCGGGTACAGTCAAATTCAAGGAATCACTCAGTGAGATATTCATATTTGTGCCCTGTGCAAGGCTACCGCTATTGATTGTATCGCTGATCAATTGTGATTGTGCTCCGCTTGTTCGCATAAAAACTACCAGCGGGGTATTCGCAAAATTTAAATCAATAAAACCAACATTTGCAATTGTAAGCTGTACCTGGGATGCTGAAGTAAAGCAATTCGTCTCGAGGGGTTGTAAGATTTCTTTAAGTTCCAAATCTGCCGCACTTGAATTAAACAGCATGATATTATCTAAATGCAAATCACAATCATTGTCAGTCGTAGCGCCGCTAAACGCCCTCAAACCTACTATTATATCCTGTCCATTAAACTGAGAGAGCGAAATCACTTCACTTTGAAGATTTTGATTCCAGCCATCTGTATAATCAAAAGAATCAAGTTTGAAATAGGTTAATCCGCAATCGGTCGAAATCATAACATCCAATCTGTCATCAAGGCCCAGTGTATCCCGCGTAAAAGCAAAAGGTGTACAGACCGCAGCATCAAATGTTAAGAGGGAGTTCGAAGCTGCTCTCATCTTCTTTGACATAATCCAATTATAGGCTCCTGCAGTGTTGAGATTTAGCCTTGAAGTTAGATTTCCTGATGTTCCCAAACCTGTTACTGAAGTCCAGGGGCTGTTGTTTATAGTTGGATTTTGTCCCGTAGCCTCATTCCAATCGGGAAAGGCTGTATCTAAATTGGTGCCATTGTATCCTGTAAAACTAACAGAGGAAGGTAAACTGATTGGAAAGACATTGCTAATGACAACTGGGCTGGAAAGAGAATCATTTAGATGATATTGATCCTCAGGAAAATAGACCTTGCATCTGAAATTATAATTTCCATTTGCAGTCATATTAATTGTGCCGGCATCGTACAAGATGGATTGAAGAGAACCCAAAGGTCCAGCAACCATTGAATTGTCATTTATTTGTGTCAATAATTGAGTGTTAATCGCTCCACTGACATCAATTTGTACAAAAACAGGATAAGAAGAAAAATCATGCGATTGGCCTGCCAGATTTTTGATACGAACACGCACATTCTGATTATTTGTAAAACAGCCTGAGTTGTCTGTAGGTTGAAGCAGTGCCTGCATTTCAATATCGAAGAGCACCAATGAAAACTCATCGGCTCCGATATCGGGAACTGTAGTAGAGCGGACATCGCCGTCAATATCATCAGTTATCCAGGTAATGCCCGAAAAAGAAGCAGCGCTATCCAAATCGGGAGAGAGTATATGCAAATTGGTAGTACTAATAAACTGAGGATCAATTGCAAAAGAATTGATGTCCAAACCTGTGGCTGCAATCCAGTTACTCAGCAGTGCCTGATTCGTTGTTGCAGTC
>CANETR010000210.1 GCA_947441325.1 Saprospiraceae bacterium | reverse complement strand
GTATTAACGAAGTTAATCTGTCAAAATCAGTATTGACCACTAAAAAAATCTGTGTTAATCAGTTTCATCTGTATAGGACAAAGTCCTGATCAGTGTTTTGATCTAGATGAAATGGTGAAAGATGAAATCCCGATAGCTATCGGGAGAAAGAGGAAAGATTGAAAGATTTTTTCCAAACGGCTTTAGCCTTTGAGAAAAAACACCACCATGCGAGCGCGGTATTTTAATGCCGCACGATTTATAAAACAAAAAAACCCGACAAAATGTCGGGTTTTTGCTGCGGAGGCTGAGGGAGTCGAACCCCCGGTCCGCTCTCACGGACGACTGTTTTCAAGACAGTTGCGATAAACCACTCTGCCAAGCCTCCAGTCTTAAATAAACATTGCTGTTTCGTTAAGCGATTGCAAAGATATAGCTGTTCTCTACATTTGCAAAAAAATATTTAACTTTTTTTGAATTAATTTTCAATTGCCTTATAGATGTCGGCAAGATTACGGCCCAATCCATCGTAATCGAGCCCAAAACCAATTAAAAAATGGTTAGGAACAGCAAATCCTGCGTAGTCAATCGGCACCTCAAATTTTATAGCATCTGGCTTTACCAATAAAGTAAAAAGACTGATGGATGCAGGATTGTGTTTTTTTAATTCAGGGAAAAAATAATGTAAAGTGCGGCCGCTATCTACAATATCTTCCAATATTATGACATCTCTTCCTTCAAGTTTACAATCGAGACCAAGCATCTGTGTTACTTCACCGCTCGATTGATCTCCAACATAAGATTTTAGTTTTACGAAACTGATCTCACAATCAATGCTCATCTGTTTCATAACCTCAGCGGCGAACATAAAAGCACCATTCATAATGCCAAGAAAAACAGGAGTTTTACCGGCATATTTTTCAGAAAGAATTTTACAGATTTCTGTAATTCTGTTTTGAATAATTTCGTGCGTTAAAAAGGTTTCAAAGGATTTGCCATGAGCTGATATGATTGCCATGCCGATTATTTTTTAAATTATTGAATAATTGCTGTAAAGGTATATTTTTAGAATGCTTGAGGGAAATATAGCGGGAGATTTATTATTTGATTTTTATTGCGCTTAGTGTTTTGCCCTTAGTATAAATCAATGTGCTGCCATTATCATTGAAAAGATCTGTAAAAAGATAGTTAGGCTCAGTTATAATTGGAAATCCTTTTATGATTTTTTTATCAAAATCAAGCAAATTTAGTTCCTTGTCTTTTATGTTGTAAGAGGCAACTAGATTTTTGCCACTTGAGTTATATTTAACACTGAAAATCTGGTCTTGTTTTTTTGCAAAATCATAGTTAAAAATCTCTTTCAGTTTTTTGTTTTCATCAAGCGTATGAACCATGAGCTTAGTGCCACTTAGTCTTGCGAAGTCAATTTTGCCATCATTGTTGAAATCGAAGGGGCAGAAACTTACATTTTTGTTAAGTTCTTTAAGGGATTGAAAACTTTTTTTTCTGCCCTCAAAATCTATGATGTCGATTTTACCGCTATTAGAACAGGCATAGAGTTTAGTTTCAATGCTGTCTGTAAAAATACCCTCAGGAAAGTTAGCTTCGAGAAAAATGCTTTTATAAGTTTTTCCTTCATTGTCAGCCATATACAGCTTTCCCTTGCGGCTCATGCAAATCAATAGTTTTTTGCCATTGTAATTGTAATATTGAATAGGGAAATGAACTGTTCCTGTTTTGCTGTTTGGATTCCAACCAGAAATTGGTTTGCCATTTTTATCATAGCCATATACTTTTCCATTGCTACATCCTACAAAGAGTCGAATTTCTTTATTGTTTGAGAATACATTTAATCCGTTCGATGCTTTAGAAGCCAAGGCAATTTTCTTGAGTACTTCGCCATTTTTATCGAGAATATAAATGCTTTGTAGGGTATTAAAAACGTATTGATGTTCACCATTTGAGTAAAAATCAATCTGATGAAATTTTGACTGCACTTTAGAGTCGAGCGGTTTTTTCCAAATTATCTCACCGGTTCTACTAATCAAATATAACCTGTTCTCATTGTCCTGAACCATGATTTCAGATTCTTTACTTACTCGATTGTACACCTGAGATGGACTTATAGCCACATCGGCTTCCAAATTACAACGCCATACAAGATTGGCTTCTGTTTTTTCAATTCCCTTAGGGTCGAAAGCACAGTTTAGGCTTAATGAAAAACTATTCGAACCCAAACTTTTCAAATGAATTAGAATAGGACCAAATTGCTCGAAAAATTTAAAGTTTTTATCCCAATACAGATCAGTTTTTTCATCGGAAAATATTTTTAAAAAAGGCAACATCGACTTAGCATTGATAATAAAACAAGCTGCAGCGGCTTGCTTTATTTGAGCATTCATCGACTTATAAGTGTCAAGTTTATCAATGGTTTTTCCACTTGTATAATTTTCTATCCAGGTTTCCAATACAGTTGCAGATCCAGCAAAAACAACATAATTGCCTACAATAAGGCAATAAAAATTAGCCGACTGTTCAACATTGTCTCCGAAAACAGGTTTGAGGAGTGCTGAGGCAGAAATTTTTATGGCGGAGCGATTTTTAATTTTTAGATTTTCTAAAATGCCAAAGTCGTTGCCAAACTGATTAATCAGTTTTCCTGCCGATATGCTGTCCTTTGATTTTAAGATGAAAAATTTATCCGCATTAAAAGTGTTTTCGGTTGGTTCTGTAATAAGAAAAATTGCTTCCTCAGATAGCCAGGGCAGGACATATTTATTAAAATCAGGATTAAAGTCTGAGCGTGAGTTTTTAAAGTTTGTAATATTCAAATATCTTACAAATGCAAAGTTTTCAGGTATCAGCCCAGCAAATGTAGGTTCAGTTTTTTGACTTTGTCCCGCGAGCCAATTCCAAAAACTGCCTGTGTTGTTTAGCGTCAATTTTCCACCAAGTACAAGATTATTATTAGTAAATTTAATTTCGCCACCCGACCATGAGAAATTTCTAAAAATCGGATCGGCAGCCAAAGAAGCTTCATTGCCCAGCTGGGTTAAGAAAAATGGCAAAAGCTCTAAATTAGCATAAAATGACAAGTCGCAATAGCTGTTTTTTACCTTGTTGAATCTGCTATCGAAGGGTAGATTGTTGCCGGTATTGTTAAGTGCAACCAAGCTGGCTTCTACAAAACTCACTTGTCTGCTTGCAATTAGTAAACCTCGTGCAAAAGTAAAAACCCAATTGCCGTATTGGGGGTGCCTGTATTCATAGATTACAGACTTTAAAAATTGGCTTTTGTGCAAAAGTTCAAACTTGTTTTCTTTTGCAAATTGAGCGATATTGAATTTTGATAAGGGTATAATATGTGTCCAAACAAAGTCTTTACCATTCAAAGTGAGACATGATATTAGTTCCTTTTTTATTTTTTTGTTTTTGAGTTGAGAAGTTTTCTCCAATAAGCTGTCCAGACAGGTGTATTCAGTCCGCCATTGTTCAAATGGTTTTGCCGCATTGATATTTTCAAAATAGGGTAGTGTTGAAATGTTTTTATCAAAATCAGATGGATTTTTGATTTTGAGAACAAAACAACTGTTGCTTGGAACGGCCTCTTCTGGATTGGAAGACACAAAGGGCGCTCTGAAAAAACCAAAATAGATACCCAAGAAAAATATCAGGCTAAGCAAAAGGAGTAAAGCTAATACGGGTTTGAAGCTGAGATATAATGCAGGATATATTTTGACGTAAAAGTATCTTTTCAGCATTATGTGCGAATTTGGTAGTTTTGTTTTGTTTCTGCGGCAAAAGTAATGAATTTGGTTTTAATATCTTATTTTTAAATCGCCAGCCTTATTTTTGTGCAATAATTTTTTTAATGTCGAATATGGAACTTAACCTAATGCTTTATCAGTCTTTTTTGAAAATTAAAAAAGAAGCTGATGCCACCTATATATATGACCCAATCAGAAAAAAGTATCTGGTGCTACAGCCCGAAGAATTAGTTCGACAATTGCTGATCGCTTACTTTGTTCAAAATAAAATATTTCCAACAAATAAAATTTCGGTAGAGGTTGGCCTCAAAATAAATGACATGCAGAAGCGATGTGATATCTTGGTCTATGATCATTGTTTTAATCCCTACATGATAATCGAATGCAAAGCTCCTTCCGTTGATATAAATGATGCAGTTTTTTTTCAGGCGGCAACTTATAATCTTCCACTGCAGGTGCCTTATATACTTTTGAGTAATGGAATCAGTAATTATTGTGCAAAATTGAATTATGAAAAAAATAATGTCGAAATCTTGCATGAATTGCCTGTGCTGAGTTGAAATTTATATATAATCGGCTACTTTCATGAATATTTGTTTCGGCATTAAAGGCAAAAAAATTAACTTTGCGGCGTGATAGAAGACTGAAATTAATATAATTTTTACAGATAATTGACTGTCATTTGTTTATATATAAAATCTTTTAACAATTTTAAAACATAAAAACCTGTCATGAGCAAGACGTTGCGCTTTAATGCCTTAGATACCATTCTGTATCGAGAAAAAAAAGA
This sequence comes from Saprospiraceae bacterium, assembly GCA_947441325.1. GTDB lineage: Bacteria > Bacteroidota > Bacteroidia > Chitinophagales > Saprospiraceae > Saprospira. Next base: position 483 of record CANETR010000210.1, on the reverse strand, counting down.
GGTAAACACTCCAAGTGCCCGTATTTCCGAATATTTTGGAAGTCACGTTTTTACAAGAAAAGTCATGCAGGATTATTTGTCCTCAAAGATTTACAAACAATTTGTAAAAACAATAGATTCGGGTAAAAGTCTCGATCGCGATTTGGCTGATCACATTGCAGATGCAATGCGCAATTGGGCAATTTCAATGGGTGTAACCCATTATGCACACTGGTTTCAACCTTTGACAGGAAGAACTGCCGAGAAGCATGACTCCTTTTTTACTTTGGACGATGACGGTAGTCCGATTGAAAAATTTAGCGGTGATTCACTTGTTCAACAGGAGCCTGACGGTTCTTCATTTCCAGGCGGTGGCTTACGTACTACCTTCGAAGCGCGTGGTTATACCGCTTGGGATCCTACCTCGCCAGCCTTCGTACTGGAGGTGGAGAACGAGAAAACCCTTTGTATCCCTACAATTTTTGTTACCTATGGCGGTCAATC
>CANETR010000209.1 GCA_947441325.1 Saprospiraceae bacterium | reverse complement strand
TCGTCTAGTACACCGTCATTCGCCAATGCCCATTTGGTGTAATCTTGTAGTTCTTCATACCATTTTGCAAGGGCTGCTTTTATTTTTTCAAGCTGGACAGCCAAATTTTCGTTAGACATAAAATATTTTTTTAATATTATGAAATTACATTTTCAGTAGTTCTTTTACTTTTGCAATTTGATCGTCCATTTTAGCCAGACGCTCATTCATGGTAGTTTTGAACTTGATTTGCTCTTCGCTGGCTTCTTGCTTTGCATCATCTTCGGCATCTAAATCCTCCTCAGGTTCATCGGCTGGTAGTGCAACCTCTTCAATGACAACGTCGGAAGCCTTGTCTTCTTCGAGTTCTCCACCGGCGCCTAGTTCAATACTGAAAGGTGTGCCTTTAAGGGCAAATTTCTCCAGCTGTTTGATCATTAGGTTTTTCTTAGCAGCGCCTTTTTCGGGAAGAAGGACTAAAACATAAGTGCCATTGTCATTTTTCTTTACATAGCAATTGCCAATACAAGTATTTTTCTTGTCGTCTTTGATTTCCTCTTTTGCCAGTTTCAACCAGTTCGATGTATGGTCACCCGGAATGATTAGTCCAATTTTTTTTCCTTTGAGGTCGGAAAACTCATAATTGGTTTTGACAAGAAATTGAGTTAATTTCTCTTTTGAATTGTGCTCGGCAATCATTTTCTTTAAACTAGGTTTTAAAACCTTGCGGTAAACCTTGAATTCTAAAGTGTTGGAGCTAACTTGTGTGGGTTCAAGTTTTTTAATTTTCATAGCTTTAATTTTTTTAAGGTTTTTATTTGGACAGCAATTTATGAAAAGCAAATTTCATTTTAAAGCAGTTTTTTAAAAAATAAAAACTTATTTCAAAAGTTGTAAAAGCTTCTTGTTTATAAGCATTTAAATGCGTATAATTGCCCCCTTTTTTAGTTTTATTAAGCAAGTTTAGTATCCATTAGTAAGCCTTCCAATGGGAAATGAATTAGAACAGCACTATCTTTTTTAGAGGAAACGGCAAGCTTGGCAATTGTGTAAAGGGCAGAAAATCGCTTTAATTAAGTGCTTACCTATAACTTATACTTTCTGATGCGAATTACCCTAAAATTCTATAACTTGATTTGATAATTGAGACTTTGAAAAAATTAGGACTAAAAATTTGATTTTGGAAATAGCTTAGACCCTCCTATGAATGCTGTAGGATCTAAAGCGCCAGATTGCTTTACCCAAGCCTGATTTGTTCTAATTTCAAAATGTAGGTGCGACCCAAAGCTGAAACCAGTATTTCCTTCTTTTCCTATTTCCTGACCCGCTTCAACAATTGTCCCTTGAGCAATAGTAACTGAATTCAGATGGCAATAAAAAGTATAATACCCGTTTTTGTGATCAAGGCAAACAAAGTTTCCACAACCACTTCCACAACCAGTATCACCCTCTGAACAACCTGAATTTACCCAAAATGCGACACCTTTTGCAACTGCTTTAATAGAGGAACCTTTGCCTTTCGCAATATCTAGGGCAGGGTGAAATTGAGATTGTCCTTGCAAAATTCTCATTCCAAATCCACTGGTAACTGTGCCTCCTGGGTTGGGATGTACAAGTCGAACCATACCGTTCTGTTCTTCAACATCTTCAGCCTTTTCATCAACTTCATTATTATCGTCTGAATTAGAAAATAGATTTACCACATTATTAATAATTTGAGAACCCTGTTCTACAATATTATTGACAACGTTTTTGCCAAACTCATATACTTGTTCTACTACATTTGGATTTCCTCCTTCGGTAAAAAGTTTACCAGCAGTCTGTCCACCCACATCAATTGAGCCATCTTCCCAGCCAAAGCTCTGTTGTTGAAACTTTTTGATAGCTGCAATTGTTAGTGGCCCACAGACTCCATCTTCTTCCAAACCTGCGCTGATGGCTTTATTTAGCGCTTTTTGTACCAATAATACATCAGCAGTGTTGTTAGGACAGTTTACCCCGACAGATGCTGACAAACTGCTATTTGCTATTATTTTTGTTGTAGCGCTATTATTATTTTCAAGATCTTCTTGGTTATTTTCATCCATATTAAGGGCAGCTTTGAATATGCCACTATTTCGAATGTAAGCCTTATAATCAGCTATGGAAATATAACCATCGCGATTCATATCAAAAGGAGCATTTTGTGAACAAACTTTTTTAGCCCAGTCGTCACTTTTTTCACTTCCGATAATATAACTATCAGGTTTTCCTACAGCGTATGGGTAAAATGTGTAAAGATAGGTATCGGAAGGTTGTTTGATTAAGCCCGCACCTCCTTTATAAAATTTTTCAACATAATCCAGTTGTTGTATTGCTGACATAGACTTCAACGCATCTGTAGTAACGCCTAACCCTTGGGCAGTAGCAGGCATGAATTGAATAAGTCCAGTAGCTCCAATAGTGTTTTGTGCCTTGTGGTTCAAGCCGCTTTCATGCTTCATAATACACATCAACCAATTGGGATCTAGTTTTAGATTCTTACAAATAGTTTTCACTTTATCGATAAATGCCTGACCATATTTTCCAAAAGCATCATCTTCGTAAGACAACTTAGCTTTGCTTGTTGTCTGTTGTTGAGAGGTATTTGTGCCGTTTTGTTGCTGTGACAACATTTTTTTTATGCCTTCAAGCTGGAATTCTAAAAATTTTATTTCACCTGATTCTAAAAAGCTGACAAATCCATCAGCCATAGCATCTTTTTTCATTTTATTTAATCTTTGCTCATATTCGGCAACTTTGGCTTTGATTTGTTCCTGAGTCATTTTAATTCTATATTAGGGAGTGGATGGTTATTGGTTTTGGTTCATAAGGGCTTGAATTTCTTGCAGACCACGTTTTATTTCCTCTATTTCCGAAACTAGATGTGTAGGAATTTTGTCAGTCTCTTGTTTCTTTTCGGTTTCTACTGTTGATGCTTTTGATATGCCTTTTTTCTTTTCTATAAGTTCTACATGTGCCAAAATTGCATTAATGTCGTTTATTTTTCGATAAATCTCCTTCTTTTCTGTATCGTCTAGTACACCGTCATTCGCCAATGCCCATTTGGTGTAATCTTGTAGTTCTTCATACCATTTTGCAAGGGCTGCTTTTATTTTTTCAAGCTGGACAGCCAAATTTTCGTTAGACATAAAATATTTTCTTGATATTAGGAAATTATGTATTCAGTTGTCGATACATTTTATTGGAGGCGGCTTAATTTTCTATGGAAATTTTTTGCTATTATTATTAATCAAGGATTGGGTCTTGCTTGCACAAGAACTAAAGTATAATTTTAGAAATGATTCTAAATCAAGTTTTGTATATATTTACTGAATTTAAATACTTATTATGCGAGCCAAAATAAAATATACTTTTTAGTGTGGCCCTGTGCTCGTCAATAAGCTACCACAGTTTTAGGTATTATTAAAAATAAGCACTAGAAGGAATCTTATAGCCTGGAGGAGCAACGAATGTAAATTTACTAACAGAGCCAAATTGTATTTCACTTATCTTTCCTGCTGCTCCCGACCCCTGATTTCCCCCTAAAAGAACAACAACACCATTTTTTACATCAGTACAGAAACCTATGTGCTCTGATCCGAATATTGCAATAGCGCCCTTAAATGGTTTATTGCCAGGATTATTGCTAGCCCATGCTTTCCACGCATTTACATTTAGTCCAGCCCAATTAAAAGTTGGATTACCTGATTCTTTCATACAAAAAGTTACAAAAGCAGCACACCAATGAGCGCTGGAGCTAATATTTGCATTTTTATATTGTTCGTAAGCACCAGGATGTGCAGCTAAAAAATACTTTGAAATATGTTCGTGCTGTCCTACTGTTAAGTTACCCTCTATAAATCCTTTGGCCATTTCTTTTCGAGCCACTTTCATCCAAGCAGGTTCTGAGCCGCCAACAGGTACCTGCTTATTGGTTTTGTCATTGTTATCGTCCGAATCTGAAAATAGATTTACAATATTATCTAAAACTTGAGAACCCTGTTCTACGATATTATTGACAACATTTTTACCATAATCGTATACTTGTTCTACTATATTTGGATTTCCTCCTTCGGTAAAAAGTTTACCAGCTGTCAGTCCTCCTATATCAATTTTGCCATCGGCCCAGCCAAAGTTTTGTTGTTGAAACTTTTGGATGGCAGCAACTGTTAGTGGGCCACATATTCCATCTTCTTCTAATCCTGCATTGATGGCTTTATTCAGGGATTTTTGCACTAAAGCTGTATCCCGTTCTTTATTATCACCACCGCTTCCTACCGAACCACTAAGTGAGGTACTTGCTGATACAGTTTTTTGGTTAGTAGTAGTATTTGTCTGCTGCTCCATTCCTTCAATCGGTTTATCGTATTCAAACACACTAACCAAAATATAAGCAGTTCCAATAGGGGAGGCAGGGTCTTTCCACATATACTCCTTGCCTGGTTCTTTACATTGAACGAGCACATTTTTATCTACTTGTCCTCCATGCACACTTCCTGGATCCATGTAATGATACCCAGCTTCTCCGGCAGTAGTACTACCAACAACAACAATGAAATGGTCTGTTGTTCCATCACTATTATAGTTAGCATTAAAATTTGCATGACTTACACCGACTAAAACAGGAACACCTTTTTTTAAACAAGCATTAATGTATTTGAATGCTTTATCTGGATCTTTGGGTTTATAGTTACTTCCAGCCACGTCTGTTTGGGTGGCAATTTGGATACTTTTACCCCAACCTGGGACAACTTTCATGCCTATGCCTTTAGCCGTCATAAATTTGTCAATCATTTCAACCGAAGTTGTGTAACATGCTGTTTTAGTACGTTGTACAACATGAAACTCAGACCCCATAACGGGTGTAATATGAGTAATCTCGCCGCTCGCACCCCTGACTGCCAATAATTTTTTTATGCCTTCAAGCTGGAATTCTAAAAATTTTATTTCACCTGATTCTAAAAAGCTGACAAATCCATCAGCCATAGCATCTTTTTTCATTTTATTTAATCTTTGCTCATATTCGGCAACTTTGGCT
>CANETR010000208.1 GCA_947441325.1 Saprospiraceae bacterium | reverse complement strand
CTCCTAAGAATAGCGATTACAATTATTTTTTCCTGGAGGCCTATTACAAAACACCTACAATGTTCCATTATAATGGAAACTTGCTTTTGGATAAAGCTTCGGAAATAGCTTCCTGTAAAATTCCTGATCAGGTTTTGGCAGACAAAACAAACAGTAATCAAAAAAATAATGGACAAAGCACCACGCAAACCAATACCAATCCCAATGATGTAAAAAAAGTGGTAAAAGAGGAAAATAGAGGTGTTTTTAACCCTGAACTAAAAACCAATCAGTTGAAGGTGGGGTACATTTTTCAACTTGAAAATCTGTATTTCCAGGCAGATTCTTCAAAATTAACCAATAACGCCGAAAGGGTTCTATACAAATTGCTTCAGTTTATGAACAATAACTCCAGTATTTCAATTGAAATAGGTGGACATACCAACAGTTTGCCAAGTCAGGAATATTGCGACAAACTTTCAAGCGAAAGGGCTAAAAATGTGGCCGATTTCCTGGTAAAAAATGGAATAAGCAGAAGCAGAATATCCTTTAAAGGCTATGGAAAAAGAAATCCAATAGCTGATAATAGTACGGAATTGGGCAAACAGAAAAATCAACGGGTAGAGATTAAAATTACCGATCTTGATTAACACTGCTTGACAATGCACTTCAACCCAGAGCTAATTCGCTCTTATTCGCCCGATGATGAAACATACAAAAGGGCTGAAAATATTGCAAATTTACACAAATGGTCAGTTGCTGCCAGCTCTGATAATCTTGTTTGGGGCGAAATAAGCGGCTCTGCTTCCGATGCTTATTCAATAATGATTTGTATCGAGCCATTGTTATTCAGCTGCAATTGCCCTGTAAAAGCACAAACCTGTAAACATAGTTTGGCGCTTTTAATCTTGTTTGCAAGGAATGAATTATCAAATCAAACTCTGCCTGACAAGGTTCAACGTTGGGCAAATAATAATAATATAAGTTCAGTTGAATCAAAGCTTCCTAATGAGGATGCTTCAAAATCTTTCAATAAGGACAAAAGAAGCTTTGAGCGACTTGAACTCATGCGCTCTGGCATTGAAGATCTTGAAAGATGGCTTTATGATGTAATGGCACAGGGATTGGCAAATGTTGCTTTCTCAAACCAACTATTCTGGGAAAACGCTGCAGCGAGATTTAAAGACTCTAAATTGAGCCGCATTTCCTACGGCATTCGGGAAATTGCCGATGAGCTATCATCAATAACAATAAATTACAACATCATTGCCCAAAAAATTGGAGAAATTGCCCTTTTGGTGCAGGTTTTCAAGAATATTGAAAAGCTGGAATTCGAACAACAGGAAGAACTCTTGAATCAGATTGGAAGGCTGCTTAGGAAAAACGATGTTATCGAAAGCGGCAAGAAACTGAATGATATTTGGCTGGTATGCGGAAAATCAGAACACTATAATCTTGATGGACTTTTGGAACGCAAAGTTTGGTTGCAGGGCAAAAAAAGTGGAACATCTGCCTTGCTTTTAGATTATCTTTTTCAGGGAGATTTTGACATAAAATTCAATGTTAGTGATACTTTTGAATCAGACTTGTATTTTTATCCCTCCATATTTTATCAAAGAGCACTCTTAAATTCAAATGAGATAAAATTGATAGCCTCAGCTCATGAATTCAAGGTTTTTAATAATTTTGAAGCTTACCTATCAAGCTTTGCAAAAAAAGTAAAAGTTAATCCTTGGTTTAGCATGGATCAGGCATTTGTCGAGAACTTAAGGCCAACAATAATACAGGACAAAGTTTTACTCCATGATGAAAAATTATCTTATTTGCCAATTATCAAGCTATCGGATAAGCGACTTTATAAGCTTTTATCGATAAGCGGAGGGCAGCCTATTACATTGTCTATTGCTTATTCTACTGCAGGTATCGAAGTATTGGCTTATGTTCAGGATAATAGTATTTACGCTCTTTAACTCAGGATTCCACATTTTTTGCTATCTTTGCAGCCGCACAATATAAATCAAAATGAAAACCAAAAAGTTAAAAAAAGATAGGGTTAACGTCATCACACTAGGATGTTCAAAAAACATGGTTGATTCTGAAATTCTGATGCATCAACTCAAAGAAAATAAATTCGATGTAATTCATGACAGCGAAGAAGACGCAAATATTGTGATTATCAATACCTGTGGTTTTATAGACAGGGCCAAAGAAGAGTCAATAAACACTATCCTTCTTTATGCCGAAGAGAAAGTGGAAGGCAATATCGAAAAACTTTATGTTACCGGTTGTCTTTCCGAGAGATACAAAGCAGATTTAGAAAGAGAGATTCCAGAGGTGGATGCTTATTTTGGAACGATGGAACTACCTGCCCTGCTGGAAAAACTTGAAGCCGATTATAAGCAGGATCTAATTGGCGAGCGTATGTTGCTGACGCCACCTCACTATGCTTATCTCAAAATTTCGGAAGGTTGCAACAGAACTTGTTCTTTTTGTGCTATTCCGCTCATGCGAGGCAAACATATTTCCAGGACAATTGAGTCGCTGGTGGACGAAACCAAAAAGCTGGCCAAAAATGGGGTAAAAGAAATTATGCTCATTGCACAGGAACTCACCTATTATGGCTTGGATATTTATAAAAAAAGGGCTTTGGGCGAATTGTTGGAAGCTTTGAACAATGTAGATGGAATAGAATGGATTAGATTGCATTATGCTTATCCTTCTAAATTTCCAACTGAGGTTTTTGATAGCATACAGGCTTTGACTAAGGTTTGTAATTATCTTGATATGCCCCTGCAACATATCAGCGATCAGGTGCTAAAAAATATGCGCCGTCAAATATCTAAAGAAGAAACGACTGAATTGATTAAAACAGCCAGAGAAAAAGTGCCGGGAATAGCCTTGAGAACGACATTTCTTGTCGGATTCCCTGGTGAAACTGATGCCGATTTCTCTGAATTGATGGATTTTGTAAAAGAAATGCGTTTTGAAAGAGTCGGTGTTTTTCAATATTCACACGAAGAAAATACAAGCGCTTTTGAATTTACCGATGATGTGCCTGCTGAAATTAAAGAGGAAAGGGCCAATAAATTGATGGAGCTGCAAAGAGAAATTTCTGCAGAATTGAATCAAGAGAAAATTGGAAAAGAAATGAAGGTTTTAATCGATAGAAAAGAAAGTGGTTACTTTATCGGCAGATCCGAATTCGATTCACCCGAGGTTGATAATGAGGTTTTAATTGAAGCAAAAGGAAATACCTATGTTCGAATTGGTGATTTTGCACATGTAAGAATTTTTGATTCTACAGAATACGACCTCTATGGCGAAGTTATTAAATAAGATTTTTGCAAACGGATGATTTTTTATAATTTTGTAATGCGTTATTGAGACATCAGACTTCGAGACATCAGACTTTTAGACTTCAGACTTGAGACTTTTAGACACTAGACGCTAGACAACTTTACAACATAAAACCATCAACTTCAAACCATCAACTTTCAACTTCAAAACGAAAAACCATCAACTTCAAACCATCAACTTTCAACTTCAAAACGAAAAACCATCAACTAATAACCAACAACTTCATAACGAACAACCATCAACTAATAACGAACAACTTCATAACGAACAACTTCATAACGAATAACCATCAACTTCAAACCGATAAACGATTAACAATCTACTCATATGGCTTGGTATAAAAGAAAACAGGAAGGAATTCAAACTACTACAAAAGATAAAAAAGAAGCACCGGAAGGTGTTTGGCACCAGTGTAGTAAATGTCATCACAAAACAACTGTTAAAGAAATGGCTGAGCAGCTTTTTGTATGCTCAAGCTGTGGCAATCACGAGCGAATTGGTTCTCATGCCTATTTCCATATTATTTTTGATAATGGCAAATACAAAGAGCTCTTCGAAAATATTGCTGCCATAGATTCTTTGAACTTTGTTGACCAAAAGCCTTATGCAGACCGATTGGTCGATGCCAGAAAAAAAACCGGCTTAGTGGATTCAATTTCGGTAGCGCATGGCAAAGTGCACAAAAATGATTTTGTAATTGCAGCTATGGATTTCGATTTTATCGGAGGTTCTATGGGTTCAGTAATGGGAGAGAAAATTGCAAAGGCTATTGACTATTGTATTGAGCATCACGCGCCTTTTATGATTATCTCCAAATCGGGTGGTGCGCGCATGATGGAATCTGCCTATTCTTTGATGCAGATGGCAAAAACCTCTGCAAAACTTACTCAGCTGGCCGAGGCTAAGTTACCTTACATATCCTTCATGACAGACCCTACTACTGGTGGCGTTACCGCTTCTTTTGCTATGTTGGGAGACTTAAATATTGCCGAGCCTGGCGCATTGATTGGTTTTGCAGGACCCCGTATTGTAATGGAAACGATTAAAGTAAAAGAATTGCCTCAAGGTTTTCAAAGAGCTGAATCCTTACTCGATAATGGCTTTTTAGATTTCATTGTTGAAAGAAAAAATCTAAGAGAACAGCTATCTGATATTTTAGTTCTTTTCAAAAACATGCATCAGAAAGATTAAAATACAAAAATATATAGAGCCGATCAAGTATCGGCTTTTTTTATCGAAATTATGAGACCTTGCGCTTTAAGCATATGCTTTGCCTTTTTTGTTTTTGCAGGAATTAATGCTCAAATAATTCAAGCACAACAAACTGAGCCCAATTCAGAAGAGATTCTGAAAGCGGCAATTATTGATTTTGATGGAAAACGATTCGAAAAATGCCTTGCATCTTTGAATCGTGCAATTGAAATTAACCACAACGGTGAGTTAAGCGATATTTTGTATTATTACAGGGCATTGACCTATATAAAGCTTAATAATGATGCTGAAGCCCTGAAAGATTTGGACACGGCTGTATATTTTAACAATAAAAAGCTGAATTATCTAAATTTACGCTCAGACCTAAAGATGCGTATGCTCAACTTTGAGGAGGCTTTGACAGATATTGAAAAAGTTTTGTCAATTGATGCGTCAGATGAAAGCGCCTTGTTAAACAAAGGAATTATCTTTCAGGAAAGGGGAGATGCTACGACTGCTT
>CANETR010000207.1 GCA_947441325.1 Saprospiraceae bacterium | reverse complement strand
TTGCTGGTCCATTTGATTCCAAATATTCACGAATATATCAATGTTAGCTACCTTTTGGTTTTCAGAGTATTCCGCGTGTTCAAATTTTTCCGATTTGTCCAATTCTTTCCTCAGGTTGAACATATTTTCAGGTCTGCTCAACAAGCTTTGAGTGCCTCATTTATGGTACTTGTGGGTTTCTTTGTGGTCATATTTATCATGGCCATTTTGTCAACCTTTTTCTTTCAGAATGTTGCACCGAATCTTTTTGGTGATCCACTTACTTCTTATTACTCCACTTTTCAGGTTTTTACAGTTGAGGGTTGGAATGGAATACCCGATGCATTGCTAAAGGAAGCCGAAGCCAATTCAAAGCCATTTTCAAATGCAGCCGTATTTTTCATAAGAATGTATTTTATAGGACTATTTATTGTTGGCGGTATATTTGGTTTGTCAATCGTAAATTCAATCTTTGTTGATGCAATGATCAGCGATCACGATGAGACAGAAAAACAGTTTGAAGAAGTGGAGAAGAAACTAACTAACATGGAAGAGAAAATGGATAAAATGCTTTCAATTATTGAAAAAAATGGTCTTGGCGATCAACTCAACGATAATAAATCTTAAAGCTTTTTATTGATAATAAAACAAGGCGTCAAAGTGACTGATTTACTTTGGCGCTTTTTTCTGATTGTTACCTAATACACAAAAATGAAAATACAAGACGCTGAATTGATTTTAAATGCAGATGGCTCAATTTATCACCTCCATCTTCAACCCGAACAGATTGCTGACAATATCATTACAGTTGGAGATCCTGATAGGGTAGAGCGGGTTTCAAAGTATTTTGATAGGGTAGAACATAAGGTACATAAGAGAGAATTTTATACCCATACAGGTTATATCGGTCAAAAAAGATTGACAGTTATTTCCACTGGCATAGGGACAGATAATATTGATATCGTATTAAATGAGTTGGATGCCCTGGCGAATGTTGATCTAAATAACAGAACAGTTAAAAATAGTCTCAAGTCTTTAAATATTTTCAGAATTGGTACTTCCGGAGCAATGCGTGCCGACATTCCCGTTGATAGTTTTTTGGTGTCCAATTTTGGAGTTGGAATGGATGGTCTGCTCAATTATTACGACAGAACATTAAACCAAAGAGAACTAGCGCTCAATAGATTGATACATGAATGCCTAAAAGAAAATGTTGTAGCCATTGGTGTTCAGCCTACAGTTGCAGAGGCTTCTTCAGCACTCATCAGCCTTTTTGAAAAAAAAGAATGGTATCAAGGCATAACCCTTACTGCTACAGGTTTTTACGCACCTCAGAACAGGATGATACGAGCAAAACCCCTATTGTCGGATCTTTTTACAAAATTGGAAGACATTAGTTTTGAAGGATTGAAAATTACAAACTTAGAAATGGAAACGGCAGCAATTTTTGGACTGGCCAATATTTTAGGTCACAAAGCCATTTCCCTCAATGCTATTTTAGCCAACAGAAGGAGTGGTCAATTTAGTGCCGACCCCGACAAAGTAGTTGATAAGCTGATTCAGGAAACTTTGGAAATAATTGTAAACAGCCCCCTATAATATTTTTAACTTGAGTTGGCATCAGATCCCCTTTGTCCGTTTGCTAATTCCTTTGATAGCAGGAATACTTAGTTGTAGTCTTTATTCAGACTATAGGCTGAGCCTTGTATTATTGACAATTTTTGGATTTAGCGCCTTGTTTTTGCTTTATTGGGCGGTATCAAAAAAATTAAGCTACGTTTTTGTAATTTCTGGAGCATTTGTGCTAGGGCTTAATTTGTACAGCCTGGGTTATTTATTGACTTTTTTTGGGGACTCAAGAAATTCGGAAAAGCATTTTCAACAATATATTTCTCAGGAAAACAATCTAATTGCAAAAATTGTAGGGGAACCGCAATTAAAATCTAAGACAGTCAGCGCAGTTGTATCTGTAGCGTCAATTGAAGACTCTAGTGGAAAATTTCATGAATGTATCGGTAAAGTATCAATATCTTTCGAGCTTGATAGTTTGAGCGCCAAACTAAAATATGGGGACATGCTTCTGCTTAGTGCCGAGATTAAAAATATTTCGGGCCCCGAAAATCCAAATGCATTTAATCCCTCGGCCTATTATGCCCTCAGTAATATTTATCATCAGGCCTATGTAAAATCTAACAGATCCAAACTGATTGCGCATAATAAATCAAACTATGCTTATTCGCTACTTATTAGTTGGAGAGCTTATTTGAGTGATATTTTTTCTAATAATTTCAAAAACTATCCAAATGAAAAAGCTGTTGCCTCCGCTCTTGTATTAGGTGTCAGATCAGATTTTTCTACAGAGTTGAAAAATGCATATGCTGATACAGGCGCTACACATGTTCTTTCCGTTTCGGGACTTCATGTAGGTTTGGTTGCAGGACTTTTGGGCTGGATACTTAGGCGAATTAAGAAAAAGAAAACTGATAAGTTTAGCCCTAAAGAAATAGCGATACTAATACTTTTTATTTGGTTTTATGTTTTGCTAACGGGTGCTTCTGCCTCTGTGCTTCGTTCTGGACTGATGTTTAGTTTTGTATTACTTGCAGGCTTGGTTCGTCGAAAAATATCTATTTATAATTCTCTGGCATCCTCAGCCTTCTTTTTATTATGTTTAGATCCAAAGTACTTGTTCGACATTGGTTTTCAGCTTTCATATCTTGCTCTTTTTGGGATAGTTTTTTTTCATCCATACTTGTATAAATTGTTTTATTTTAAGAATAAGGCAGCAAACTGGGCATGGAATCTCACAGCAGTTGCCATTGCTGCACAGATAGCAACTTTACCAGTCGGCCTGTATTATTTTCATCAGTTTCCGAGCTATTTTTGGTTATCTGGCTTAGCGGTTATTCCTCTTTCTACCTTTGCCCTTTACTCAGGTATTGTTCTCTTAATAGTAGACTGGATCCCTTATTTGGGAGATCTTGTAGCTTTATTATGTTATTTTTCATTGGCACTGATGAATGCCTGTATTTTTGCAATTCAACGATTACCGCTATCTGTAATAGAAGGCTTTTGGCTTGGAATAGGGGAGATGATGCTGTTTTATGTTATAATTTTTACGGTTTCTGCCGCATATATTAACAAATCCCTCAAAATTGGATACCTCTCATTCTTACTTGTATTTGTTTTGTTTTGCGGACAGTTTTGGAATCTTCTTCAGTCATCAGCTCAGGAGAAACTTTTTGTTTACAAAATAAACAAGTCAACACTCATCGAATTTGCAGACGGACATAGTTCATATTTAATTTCAGACAGTACATTAGCCAAAAACAAAATTGATTTTTTTACAGAAAATAACAGAACAGCAAATAAACTCATGTTTGGCAAAAGCTATAAATTGGGCGATAGCATAAATGTTGCAAATCTGTTTATTGAAAAAAACAGAATAGGAAAATTCAAAGAATTTAGTTTTGCTATTCCTAACAATACAAGTTTAGAATTAACAAGAAACAGAGAAGCTCCTCTTAAAATTGATTTTTTGATCCTTAGTGCAAATCCTACAATCAAAAACCTGGAGCAGCTTGAAAGTTTATTTGATTATCGCTACTTAGTTTTTGACGCCTCCAGTAGCAGATATAAGATACAGCAATGGATAAGGCAATGCAAAGAACTGTCTATACCGTATATAAATTGCAGTGAAAAGGGTATTGATTTGTTGAGCTTTTCTCAAAAATCAGCGAATTAAAATTATTGTACTCGAAATATTACAGAATTTATTAAATTTGCATCGAAATCAGGAATTTTTGAACTTCATCAATAATAAAGTCATGTTAAAGAAAAAAGAAGAAAAAAAGAACCGCGACCCTAAAGTGGTAGAATTGGTAGAAAAAATTACGAAAGCCTACGAAAAAGATAAAAAATTCAGCACAGATGTAGTGGCAAAAATGCAGGATCTGCGCAACCTTTTTATAGAAATGGAACAACCCACACTCGTAAAGTCGGTAAGATTGGTGTATGAATATGCCGAAGCTTTTGGTGAATTCAGCATAGAAACCTGGGAGGCCGAAGGCGGTCTAAGCAGTTTCGAATACTATCTTGGGCTTTTGGAGAATTGCAATAACAAATATAATCGCGAAGAAGTTAAAGCTTTGAACGCTTTCCTCAAGGCCAAGCTTGCTGGCGAAGATGCAGAATTTCAACGTCCTGACGACGAAGATGAAGCCTAAGGCTTCCAGTTTTTGATTTCTTAGTGCATAGACTTTGTTAAATAATATCAAGTATTGATGCTTTACCCCGCTTTGGCATTTATTTTTTCAATGATGCTCACTTTCTTTTTGGGTGGCCTCATTGGTCTTTTTATAAGGTTTATGCTAGCCTTGCTTTTCCTCCCACTTATAGCTTTTTTTAGAAATAAAAATGCAGCTAATACGGTCATTAATAGTGGCCCTTGGATTTTGACTATTGAATTCCTTGCAAATATTTTTTACGGTTGGTTTGCTAATTATATTGGTGTATGGGTTTTTCAATCCATGAACGTCAGTATAGATTGGTTTTATCCAATATTGGTGCTTTTCTCCTTTATTTGGTTTGATGTTAATAGAATACAGCGAGAACAAAAAAGAATAAAAGCCATGAGTAAGTCAAATCTAAGCGAATCTTTACCAATAGAATTGATAAACCAGGATATGAATAAGCTTCGACTTGGTAATTTCCTCAGCGATCATCTTAATTCAAGATACACAGCCCTTTTTGGTAAAATAACGGGCGTTATAATAGGAGGATACAACCTTATATTCAGTCTTAATTGATACCTAAATGATTAGTTATCAATAATTTGTAAAAAATATATCTAAAAATATTTTTTTTATTTTAATGAAGCATCTATCTTTGTACTGCGGCTAAAGGAATTATAGCAAAAAATGGAAAAGTTAAGATTTTTTTAAAAATCTTAAAAAAATCTTAAAAAAAATTTTGTAATAAGCTTTAAGTTGTTTTATATTTGCAGCCGTTAACGTGAATATAGAAACATATTGTTTTTAAGGAAATGTTAATATTGGTTTTAGCTTTTACTTTGCTAATTTAGATTTCTAATGAAACGCATTCAGTTTTTTGTTTTTACAGTATCTTTTCTTCTACTATTAT
>CANETR010000206.1 GCA_947441325.1 Saprospiraceae bacterium | reverse complement strand
GACAGAACCAAAGTTATATGAAATAGATTTACCAAGCCAATTTTTTCTTTTAGAAGATTCATATCAAGAGTTGAAGATGTGGGTTGAAAAAGAAAATGCATATAAACGAATTTATTATATGATTACCGATCGCATTGAACAATCCCATATTCTAATGCCAATTGTCTTAAAGGAATTAATTGAACGCAATAAAGATTATGAAACAGCATTAAACATCATAAATTTGTTTCTATCAAATCAAAAAATATTTATCGGAATAAACCAATTTACAATAGAAAAATTGAAAACCCAATTTAAAAAAATCGAAAAAAAATCAAAGCAATAATTAGCAATACAAAAAAACACATTTTAATGACATTCAATTATTTATTATATTTTTACTATAATTAACAACAGCCAAAACTAACATATTTATCTTGTTTTGGCTGTTATTAATCTATGTTTTGAACAAAAAAAAATTCCCCGAAACCTATCCGTTCCGAGGAATTTCATTCACTAAAATGTTTGTTAAAAGTTATTCTATCATCAGTACTTTACTGAAATATTTTCCATCCTCACAGAGAAGTCTGACAAAATAGATTCCTGATTTCAATGCTCCTTTTTCAATGCTAATATCCGATCCAGCTACAGCATTTGCCTGAATACAAAGACTTCCTTTTGAATCATAGACTGACAGGCTGTATGCTTCTCTGTTATTTTTCAATAGAACAGTAGCACTATGGCTCATTGGGTTTGGATAAATTTCCATAATCGGCTGATCTGAAGCTAGATTTTCAGCGGCGGAGATGACAATAGCAGCGCAGGCAGAACAGGAAGAAAAACAGACCGCCTGCATCGATATTGACTGATTGTTGCTGGTATCAATACTGAAAAACCTATTGCCATTTTGAGCGCAGGCAGCTGGGACAATTTCCTGAGTCACGGCATTGAAAAACTTGTACTGATAGTTTCCTTCCAAAAACCTGAGCGTTGTAGTGTAAATGCTATCGCCGTCTAAATCAGTTAAAGTTGCCTGCAGAGGCGACCAATCGGTCCAGCTCTGCCCTATTACTTCGCTAAGGAAATTACCGGCAACACTGGGTGAATTTACTGTTCCACCGGCTATAATAAAGTCGCGCATATCGAGGCGGAAAGTGACCTGTATGGTATCGGTATATTGGCTGGGATTACACACAATACAGCTGGAGTAACAGACCGTTGGCAGATCAATCTGAACATTATTCACAGTATCGATATCCAAAAAACGGTTTGTATTCCACTGACAGTCGAAAGGTACGGTTTCATCCAGTCCCCAGGCTGTTCCGTTCACAAATTTATATTCATAAAAGCCTTCTTTGAAGCGAACAGTGGCTGAATAAACCGAATCTCCATCGTTGTCGCTCAGCAAAAACTGACCAGGTGACCAATCGGGCCAGCTTTGACCCAATACCTCACTTTGAAAACTGCCTGCAACTGAAACAGTATCGACATTGATGCCCTGGCGGATAAGGTCGCGCATATTTACAGAAAAGGTTACTTCTACCGTATCTACCTGCAAACATGGATCACAGCTGGCATAACATACCGGTGGCAATACAATTTGTGCATTATTGATTGTATCGATATTGACTGAACGGTTTTGATTCCACTGACAGGCCAAAGGAACGATTTCATCATCGCCCCAGGCTGTACCATTGATAAATTTATACTCATAAAAACCCTCCGGCATACGCAGCGTCCGGCTATAAATAAAATCTCCGTCGGGATCCGTGAGCAGTATTTGTCCGGGCGACCAGTCTGTCCAACTTTGCCCAACTACCTCACTCTGAAAATTACCGGCAACGGAAACAGTATCGACCGTACCTCCATTGACAATCACATCGCGCATATTGACCGAAAAGGTTACATTGACTGTATCGGCCGAAGATGCGCAGACATTGCATGTACCAAAACATACTGACGGAAGTACCGTATTCCCGTTGATTGTAACAGAACGATTTCCAGCTGTGGCACAGGCGCCGGGAACAGTTTCGTCAGTGCCCCAGGCTGTCCCATTGATAAATTTATATTCATAGCTGCCAGCAGGCAAATTGAGGGTGACATTATAAATAGAGTCGCCATTGGCATCGCTCATAGCAGTTGCACTGGGGTCCCAATTAGACGGAAAGCCGGCTGCAACTTGAAAATTCCCTGCTACAGATACCTGACCGCCAACTGTCTGGGAACTCATATTTACCTGAAAAGTAACAGGATAAAGTTGTGCTTTCACATAAAATGAAGCCAGCAAGAAAAACAAAAGTAAACTGATTTTTTTCATAATATTTCTGAATTATTTTATGATATAAAACTGCTGTTATTTAACTTCACAAAGCCAGGAACCACCTACGGATATGACATTTTTAAGGGCCAGAACTTCCTCATGATTTTCGGCAGTGAGCCCGCCTGTGGGACAAAATTTTATCTGCGGAAAAACCGAAGCATAAGTTTTGAGTGCCGTAATTCCTCCTGCCAAATTACAAGGAAAAAGCTTCAAAAATCCGCAGTCTTTTTCCAATGCAGAAATAATCTCTGTTGGAGTCATCACTCCGGGCAGATAGGCTATTCCTGACTTTTGCATGGCATCGATGAGGGAAGCGCTAGAGCCGGGGCTCACCATAAAATCTACACCCAAAGATTTACAACGCTCAACTTGCTCGGCATTTACAAGGGTTCCAACGCCTACTTTAAAAGCAGATTTGGCAATTTTCTTACAATGTTCAATTGCTTCCCAGGCTGCCTCTGTCCGTAGTGTGATTTCTATGCAACTTACAGATGCCGCCTCGAGCTGCTCAAGCACAGATGCTACCTGATTGCTGCTGCTAAAAGTAACTACAGGAATTCTGCTATTAGCTGTCAATATGGCTTCAATGCCGTTTTGATAATTCATAAACTATATTTTTAAAAGATGCTTGCACCGCTTTCGCTACTGGTCAAGAGCATACGGACTCTATCGAAAAGTTCACGGCCCATGCCTTTTTCTGGCTGTGGATTAGGAACGGCTTCCCTTTTCATAATTGCTTCATAATTTTTACATTCCAGTGTACCGGTATTACAATCAAGCCGTACGATATCGCCTGTTTGTAGTCTGGGCAGTATACCCCCATCGATAGCCTCGGGGCTGAGATGAATGGCTGCAGGCACCTTACCCGATGCACCCGACATACGTCCATCGGTCACAAGGGCTACTTTAAAACCAAAATTCTGCAGGACGCTCAAAGTTGGCGTAAGCTTGTGCAACTCGGGCATTCCCTTGGCTTTGGGTCCCTGAAAACGCAATACTGCGACAAAATCTTTGTGCAATTCACCTTTCTTGAATGCAGCAAGCAGATCTGCCTGATCATCGAAAACTACTGCTTCTGCTTCGACAACATAATTTTCGGGCGCAACCGCAGATACTTTTACCACGGCTTTGCCAAGGTTGCCCTGCACCAGTTTTATACCGCCCTCGGGATTAAAAGGCTCATCGGCAGAACGGATGATATTTTTATCCAATGATTCAACAGCTCCTTCTGTAAAATAAATTTTACCTACCGAATCGAGCTTGGGTTCTTTGGTGTAATCGGCCATGCCCTCCCCTACAATGGTATTTACCTCATCGTGCATGAGCCCATTATCTCGAAGGGTTCTGATTACATAGGCCATTCCGCCGGCAGCGTGAAAATGGTTGATATCGGCTTTTCCATTTGGATAAACCTTGGTAATGGATGGAATGACTGCTGAAAGTTCGGCAAAATCCTGCCAGTCGATTATAATTCCTGCAGCTTTGGCTATTGCTGGCAAATGCAGGGTATGATTGGTTGAACCGCCAGTTGCCAAAAGTCCAATGATGGCATTGACCATACTTTTTTCATCGATGACCTTGTAAAGTGGCCTTTTATTTTTGATATTTTCGATGAGCTGACGAACTGCCTCCTCATTGAGCGCAGTGCGCAAATCGGTACCCGGATTCACAAAGGAGGAAGAAGGCAGATGTAGTCCCATCATTTCCATCAACATCTGATTGCTGTTTGCTGTGCCGTAGAAGGTACAGGTACCTGCCGAGTGATAAGAAGCTGATTCTCCTGCCAGTAATTCTTCACGACCTATCAATCCCTGTGCAAATTTGTTTCTGATTTCGGCCTTCTCGTCATTCGAAATGCCAGTAGTCATTGGTCCGCCTGGGACAAAAATCGTGGGCAAATGAGCAAACTTTAGCGAACCGATAAGCTGTCCCGGAACGATTTTATCGCAGATACCCAAACAGAGCGTTCCATCGAACATATTGTGCGATAAGGCAACGACTGTTGAAAAGGCAATAACATCGCGGCTCAAAAGCGAGAGGTCCATGCCCGGCTGCCCCTGCGTAATACCATCGCACATTGCAGGTACGCCACCTGCAACCTGAGCCGTGGCTCCGTATTTCAGCGCAGCATCTCTAATAAGCTGCGGATAATGTTCATAGGGCTTATGTGCCGACAACATATCGTTGTAAGCAGTAACAATTGCCAGATTGGGCTTTTCGCTGGCGGCTAGCAGGTCTTTTTCATGTTGGGAACAGGCTGCAAAACCATGGGCAAGATTGCCACAATCGAGCTTTGCGCGATGAACAACGGATAATTCGGCTTCAAGCATCTGATTCAGGTATTCAGCGCGCAATTCGCTGCTCCTTTCTATAATTCTGTCCGTTACTTTTTTAATTGTATGATGTAGCATATATTTGATTAGTTTGACCAAAATATTTCAACACTTGTTTCTTTATCATTTAACACCGTATCAATAGGCAGTTTGCCTTTATGTTGATTTCGAATCAAATCTCTTTTATCATTTCCGGTAATGTGTAAATATAGCTTTCCGGCTTGTCTGAGGTAGGCCCAGGAATGCGAAATGCGCGAATGCGGAAATTGAGGCGCCTTTGTATAAAGCAAAGCATCTGCGTTGATTTGTCTAAGGCTTTGTTCTGAGGCAGGGTCGGCGGGAAACAAGGAAGCAAAATGCCCGTCATTGCCCATTCCCAATACGACAACATCCGGCAGACTAATCTGATTAAGCTGCTCAATTGCTGTATTTAAATTAATTTCATCATCATCTGTACGATAAACAAGCGGCAGAAAACGAGGCTTTTTATCT
>CANETR010000205.1 GCA_947441325.1 Saprospiraceae bacterium | reverse complement strand
GCCAATAGTGTACACTTTTACGCCATACTTTTTGGCGGCATCAGCTGCTTCCATAGGCATTATACTGCCCGAGTTGTTAACACCATCTGTAAGTAGAATACAAACCTTGCTTTTGGCCTCGCTTTTTTGCAAGCGGCGCACGGCGTTGGCCAAGCCCATTCCTATGGCTGTGCCTTCGGCTATAAGTCCGCACTGCGCATTTGCCAAAAATTGCTTTACAATGCCATGATCCGTAGTGAGTGGACATTGTGTATAGCTCTCGCCACCAAAAAAAACAATGCCAATTCTGTCATATTTTCTTTGATCTACAAAGACCTGCGCAACCCTTTTGGATGCATCCAAACGGTCTTCTTTGAAGTCTTTGGCCAACATGGAGGTAGAAACATCAAGTGCTAACATGATGTCAATGGCTTCTGCATTTATTTTTTCTTTGCGAAGTAGTGACTGAGGACGAGCAAGGGCTATTATAAGAGCAACCAAAGCAATTGTCTGTAAAACAATTTGAATGGGCCTCAGGCGTGTTTTCCAGGTAGTTGAACCTTGAAAACCGCTGGTGGAGGATAGCCTTACTTCTGCATAGTATTTTTTTCTACTGCGTAAATAAAACAGCAGTAGTACCAATGGAAGCAGCAGCAGAAACAAGGGCTGTGCAAATGTTATGTTCTCCAGTACGGTCATTTTTTGGCTTCGTCCTCTTGTTTTTTATTTTCAAGGGCAGCTTTCTCTGCCTCAATTACCCAATTTACCAATTTCCTGATGTAGTCGGCAGCAAATTTATCGGCTACAGCCAATGGAGATGCTTTAGCAAATTTTACCAAATCGGCTGTCTCCAGCAGTTCTTTCAACTCCATTCTCAAAGATGCTGAGATTTGATGATCATCTAAACTTTCAATAATTTCGGAGCTGATAGACTCAAGCGCTCTTATGCCAAATTTCTCATGGAGATAGGTTCTTACAATAATTGAAATCCCCTCATGGTACAGAGCATGTTGACTTTTTTGGGTATATTCCTCCGCCAATAGTTTCTCTAGTGATTCCAATGCCCTTTCTTCAGGACTTAATTGCCCTTTATTTCCAGCATTTTTGCGGTATTTGATATAGAAATAGACAGCAGCAGCTATGAGTGCAATAAGCAATATGGTATAAATTACATATTGATAATCGATCAGATAATCCCAAAAAGTCTTTTTCTCTTCCAGTATATTTTTAATTGGGGCCAGATAAGTACTGTCACCTGTGATTCCATCAGGATATTTTACTTTGAAAAGGGCCGTTTCAGAAAATACTGTATCTGTGCCATTTCCTGTTGAGTATGTAAATGGTAAGGGAGGCAACACATAGTTTCCCGTATCCCAAAAAACCAGTGTAATGCTTTGTTTGAGTGTTTGTTTTTTATCGTTCCCCCCAACTTTGTCTATGTTCGACACATTCAACACTTCTATTTTTTCGCTTTTCCAAAGTTCTGAACTCTGCGGAAAGTCAATATTAACGCCTTGAACCGTTTCAATACTTAGTACACCCTTGACCTGATCTCCAATAAGTATCTCATTCCTGTCAAAACTAAGCACAGGTTTGGGCACTGTTTGTGCGAACAAAAACAGAAAATGAAAAATCACAAAATATAAGATAAATCCTATTGTCCGCATTTGTTTGGTTGTTTCAGTTTAAATGGTTGAACGCTCTTTGAAAAAACTCCTGAGTGCATTCACGTAAGATTCATGCGTGCCAAGGCTCATGGTATCTGCACCGACTTTTGAGAAAGCATCTTTAAAATACTTTAGATTACTTAAATATTTATTTCGATAGTTTTCTCTTACCGTTTCAGAACCTGTATCTACCCAAATCATTTTGCCGCCTTCGGAATCTACAACCGGCAACAAACCAATATTGGGCATCTCTGTTTCTCTTTCATCGAAAATATGAATGCCAATTATATCATGTCTCGAACTGGCAACTTTCAATGCAGTGTCATAGCCTTTATTCATATAGTCAGATATCAGAAAAGCGGTACAACGTCTTTTTACAAGGTTGTTAAGGTATTTAAGCGACTGCCCAATATCGGTACCCTTACTTTTGGGTTTCAAATAAAGCAAATCTCTGATGATTCGTAAAATATGATTTTGCCCTTTTTTGGGCGCCAGATATCGCTCAATTCGGTCGCTGAAAAAAATGACACCAATCTTATCATTGTTACTGTTGGCAGAAAAAGCCAGGGTTGCAGCCAATTCGGCGATGAATTCATTTTTTGCCTGTGCATTTGCACCAAAGAATGAAGAACCCGAAATGTCGATAAGCAACATGAAAGTCTGTTCACGTTCTTCTTCAAATATTTTCACATGCGGGTCACCGGTCCTTGCAGTTACATTCCAGTCTATGTTCCGAACATCATCGCCGTACTGATAAAGTCTGACTTCGCTGAAAGACATCCCCCTGCCCTTGAAATTCGTTTTGAATGAGCCTGAAAATTCCATGCTGGACAGACCCTTAGTCTTCAGCTCAATTTTACGAACTTTGCGGAGAATTTCTTTAATACTTAGGCTCATTGCTTAGGTCTATGGAACTTTAACAGTATTGAGGATTTTATCGATGATGTCCTCAGCGCTTATATTTTCAGCTTGTGCCTCATAGGTAAGTCCTATGCGATGGCGAAGTACATCTTTACAAATGGCTCTGATGTCTTCGGGAATAACGTAGCCCCTGCGCTGTAAATAGGCATAGGCTTTTGCAGCCAGGGCCAAATTGATACTTGCACGAGGAGAACCACCATATGAAATCAGGTCGGCTAGGCCGGGCAGATTGTTTCCTTTAGGATCTCTGGTAGCAAATACAATGTCGAGAATATATTTTTCAATTCGCTCATCCATGTAGACCTCGCGAACAGTTTTTCTGGCCTGAATAATATCATTGATGGTTGCAACCTTTTTGATATTTTCAAATTCACCACTCATATTTAGTCGGATAATCTGACGTTCTTCCTCCTTGGATGGATAGCTAATTACGGCTTTGAGCATAAAACGGTCGCTCTGTGCCTCGGGTAGGGGATAGGTCCCTTCCTGCTCAATAGGATTCTGAGTTGCAAGCACCAGAAAGGGCTCATCGAGTGGATAGGTTTCGTCCCCAATAGTAACCTGTCTTTCCTGCATAGCCTCGAGCAATGCCGATTGAACCTTGGCTGGAGCACGGTTTATCTCATCGGCCAAAATAAAATTGGAAAAAATTGGTCCGCGACGCACCTGAAACTTTCCGCTTGAAGGATTGTAAATCATCGTTCCAACAATATCGGCAGGCAATAAATCGGGCGTAAATTGAATGCGCTGAAACTTTGCTTCGATCGCTTTTGAAAGGGTATTGATAGCAAGCGTCTTGGCAAGACCGGGCATACCTTCCAAAAGTATATGGCCTTTAGCCAAAAGCCCAATAATCAAGCGTTCCAGCATGTATTTTTGGCCTACAATTACCTTGGAAGTTTCATTCAAAAGTCTTTCCATTACGGCACTTTCTTCATGAATTTTCTGGTTCAATGCCTGTATGTCAGATGAGTGCATATGCTTAATTTTTATTTTAGTATAAGTATATATTTTTCAGCTTGGCAAATTTAAACAAAATTGTATTAGAATCTCTGCTACTTTAACAGTTATTAACTATTGAACAGGCACTTAATATTCAAATTGGTTAAAAATAATGTCAAATAAGGCTTCGTTCAAAAAATTTCTCATCCGGATTGCCCTCATTCCATAAATATTAATTTTTTCAGGAAGAAGATCTTTGCCCCAGACATTTTTAAAGACATGAGCAAAAAGTTCGGCACAATAAAAACTGCTAGTGTCGGCATCGTTGAATGCCAGGTCGAAAGGCACTTTTTTAGCCAACAATCTTTTCGATTCAAGCACTACCGCTTCACATCTTTCACTATCTTTTATTCTGACGGCTATCAGGCTGCCATGCTGGCTTTCCTTGAGATAAGATGTTAAAGATTCTACAAAAATCCCATTGATTTTGTCATTGGACATACAATGTAAGACATGCGGTTCATCAAAGCCAGTTTTAAGCAAAAGTCCGCAATGTGTAATGCGTAGTTCCTCATTCAATATGTCGGCAATTCTGTCACTGATCCAACCATAACCTTTACGCAGTAGGAAATCACCTTCTTTGAGTTTGTTCAATTCAAAGGAATCTAACTTCGCAGCTGCTGCATTTTTGTTGCTTGAAAATAAAGCAATATTCAGCTTTATAGCTTTTCCAGAGGTAGAATCGGAATTTTGGGAATAAACCTCAAAGGGTTTAGTCATGCATAAAACAAGAATAAGCAGGCAGCTAAAGGTAAATTTCATCAGATTTGGCTATTAATTATCTGCCATACCGAAATGCGTATCAACAAGCCATTTGCCATTTTGCTGAACAAGTATGGCTTTCTTTTCTTGTCCCGAGTCAGTGCAACAGAGGCTACATTCCTTCTTGTTAGAATCGCCCAGGCATTCGATGGTTTTAATTTCTGCAAAAAGCTCCTTTTTCTTTGTTTCGATTTCTTCTTTAGAGGACATTTTTGTGTAAACGCCCAATAATTGAAGTTGCCTTTTGCAGTTATCTGTGGCTAGTTTCTGTGCAGTTTTAATATCTAATACATTGATAGCCAATTGAAATTCTCTGTAGGCCTCTTCTGCGTTTTTCGGACTCGCTTTATCATTGCTGCCTGTTACGCAGGAAATCAACAACAAGACGGCAAAAACGTAAAGAATATTCTGCATGGCTTAAAAAACATTTGCGGGGCCAAATTGTCTGAGGAAACGGATATCATTCTCAAAGAAAAGTCTGATATCGTCGATCTGATATTTGAATAATGCGATGCGTTCGATGCCGATACCGAAGGCAAAACCGGTATATCTTTCGGGGTCAATACCACAATGTTTTAATACAACCGGGTCAACCATGCCACAACCCAACACCTCGAGCCATCCTGTGCCCTTTGTCAGTCGCTGATCGCGCTCAGTTTCCAATCCCAAATAAACATCCATTTCGGCACTTGGCTCTGTAAATGGAAAATATGAAGGGCGCAGACGTATATTAGTTGCGCCGAACATCTCCTTAGCAAAATAGTAAAGTGTTTGTCTCAGGTCGGCAAAGCTTACGTTTTCGGCAATATAAAGCCCCT
>CANETR010000204.1 GCA_947441325.1 Saprospiraceae bacterium | reverse complement strand
TCTTGCTTTGAAAAAACTTAAAAGAAGTTCACGACTTTCTTTTTCCATAAGTCCATATTCTATTTTAGTTTTGGGATGCAAACAGTCTGGAGCTAATTTTAAATATCCTTTTTTGTCATCGGCAGCCGCATATACAATTCTTTCCATTTGGGCCCAAGCCGATGCACCCGCACACATAACACAGGGTTCTAATGTGACATAGAGGATGCACTCATTCAGATATTTGCTTCCTAAAGCTTCGGCGGCAGCAGTTATAGCCAAAATTTCAGCATGAGCCGTAACGTCACAGAGTAACTCAGTCATATTATGCGTTCTTGCAATTATCATATTTTGACAGACAATAACTGCTCCAACGGGTATTTCACCTGCTTCGAATGCTTTTTGTGCTTCCTTAAAAGCTTCTTTCATAAAATACTCGTCAGTATGTATGCTGAACATATTATTTTGGTTTTAATTTGAGTAGAATGAACTTTAATCAATAAATATTATCTTTTTTAAAAGTACTTTTGTCGAAAATGAGCGGCAACTAACACTAAATCATGTAGATTTGCTCAATGTTTCAAATATTGACGACAAGTTACGTTAAACAAATTCATAGTTCGTATGAGAATCTTCAAAATATTATTCCTGGGCGCCATATTTTTCTGTTCAAAGCATGCTTATGCTCAAGATGCTGAAATGATGGATCTCAAAGCCTGCGTGGAATTTGCATTAAAAAATAACCTTCAGGTAAAACAGGCAGAACTGAATATTCTGCAAAATAAATTATCTGAAAAACAGGCAAAATGGGCTATAGCACCCACTGCGAATGCATCATTGAGACATGGCGGGAATTTTGGTCGCTCTATTGACTTTACCTCTTACCAATATGTAAATCAGGCAACACAGTCTTCTCAATTTTCTGTAAACATCGGCCAGCCAATTTACACAGGCTTGCAATTAAAAAACAGGTCAAAACAATCTGAGATTGATGTTCAGGCAGGAGAAAAGGATGCGGCTCAAATTATGGACAATATCGCTTTAACGGTATCCCAAGCTTATTTGTCAATTTTATTGACAGAAGAGCAGATTGCAGTCCTCAAAGAGCAGGTAAAACTTTCAGAAGCACAATTAAACCAAAGCCTTAAGCTTATAAAGGCAGGAACAGTTCCTGAAAACAACCGTTTCGACCTTGAAGCTCAAATTGCCAGAAATGAGCAGGCTGTAGTAAACGCAGAAAATGCACTAGAGATGGCATATATGAATCTCAAAGTGCTAATGAATATGGATCCATCAAAAAATATCAGCCTGGAGAAAATGGATGCACAGATTCCGGAACTTTTGCAAAGCTACACACTCGAAGATGTTTACGCAGAAGCAGGAACAAGAATGCCTAATATCTTGGCTGCCAGGTTACGTGAGCAAAGTGCCGAAATGGGTATTAGAATTGCCAAAGGTGCTTTGCAACCAACTATTTCTGCCTACGCATCGGTCTTTACAAATTTTTCTTCAGCTGCTAAAGATCGTACGATTGAACAACAAACGCAAACCATCAATCTCGACATTTTTGGTTTCAGTGTGCCAGTAGGTTTCCCAATTTCTATACCTGTTGAGGGAGCTACAATACCATATTTCAAGCAAATTGGCAACAATATTTACTCAAATTTGGGTGTAAATATGAATGTGCCATTATTCAATGGACTTCAAACAAGAATAGCAATTCAAAGAGCAGAGCTTGCTGTTAGAATTTCTAAAATGAATACTCTTACAGCAGAAAATCAACTCAAAACCGATATACAAAGATCAATCAATGATGTTCGTGCTGCGGCCAAAAGCTATTCAGTTGCTGAAAAATCGCTTAAAGCGACAAAAGCATCTTCCGAAAATACTAAGAAACGTTTCGACTTAGGTGTTGTTAATGCCTTTGAAATGGTCAGCGTTCAAAATATGTTGGTCAGTGCAGAGTCTACCTTGATTCAAGCTAAATATGATTATATCTTCAAGCTTAAGGTATTGGATTTCTACAGAGGTATAAAATTGATAGACAATAATTAAACAGGAATAGAACTAAAAACGATATAAAATGGCAAAGAAAAAAAAGAGAAGATCCCTATTGTGGATTATTTTAGCAGTATTGCTTGTAGGTACTATGTTATACTTTTTCCTAAAGGGACCAAAGGATAATTCAACGAAAGTTGTTGTTCAGGAAAGCTTGAGTCGCTCAATTGTGGAAACAGTTTATGCCAGCGGCAAACTCTTCCCGGCAACCGAGGTGGAAATTTCATCAAATGTATCAGGTACCATTGTAGAACTTTTGGTAGAAGTTGGTCAAAATGTAAAAGAAGGACAGTTGCTTGCAAAAATAGACCCTGAGGCATTGGCCTCCATTGTTGAAAGGGCAGAGGCTACTTCAAATTCGGCAAGAGCTCAACTCGATAATATAAAAGCTCAAAAAGAACAGCTAGAGGTTCAACTCCGCAATGCAAAAATCATCATGGACAGAAATCGTCAGTTGCTTTCAGATGGAGTCATTTCAAAAGCAGAATATGAGGTTTCTGAAACCAATTATAAATCTATTGAGGCAAACATACAAGCAGTTGAAAAAAGCATTCTCTCTGCAAGGTACAATGTGCAGAGTACCGATGCAACTGTAAAAGAGCAGAAGAAAAACTTGTCACAAACTTACATTTACGCACCGATGTCGGGCGTGGTTACTAAAATCAACAAGAAGAAAGGAGAGCAGGTTGTAGGTACCATTCAAATGGCAGGCACACCAATCATGAATATTGCAAATTTAAATTCAATTGAAGTGAGGGTAGATGTGAACGAAAGAGACATTTTGAACGTGTCTATGGGCGACACTGCCGATATTGAGCTAGATGCCTATCCTGGTCGTAAGTTTTGGGGTCTTGTTACAAGAATTGCAAATACTGCCAATAACCTGAGTGCAATACAATTGACCTCAGATCAGGTTACTAATTTTGAAGTAAGGGTCTTGATGTCTCAGACCTCCTACAAAGATCTTCAAATTAGCGATGATAAACCCCCATTTAGAGCGGGACTTTCAGCCTCTGTAGAAGTTCGTACCAATACGATCAATAATATTCTTACCGTTCCAATTGCATCTGTAACTGCTAGAGAAGATGAAATGGAAAGTAAAAAGAAAGAGTACAATAAAAAAGCAGGGAATGAAGAGGAAGCTACCAACGGCAAAGAAGCTATGCTAAAAGAATATGTTTTTGTACAGCAGGGAGATAGTGTTGTTATGAAGGAAGTCAAAACTGGTATCCAGGACGATGAATATATACAAATTGTCTCAGGAATTAAGCAGGGTGAAAAAATAGTCTCGGCGCCTTACGAAGCAATTTCCAAAAAGTTAAAATCCGGTTCTAAAATTAAAGCTATCAAAGAAGAAGAACTGTATGAAGAATCGAAAAAAGCACCCGCTTCAAAATAATTAAGTTACGTAAAATACATGCCGACTAAATTTAATTCATTCAGTCGGCTTTTTTTTTGCTAATATTTGTGACTATATTGATAAAATGATTATTTTTGCAGGCATTTTTGTAAAAATAGAATAGCTAAGTTGTTAAAAATAAATAAATTATGGCTTTACTCGGAAGAATTAGACAATATGGTGTGTTGATGATGGTGTTAATCGTCACTGCGGTTTTTGGTTTCCTCTTTATGGACGTGAGTTCAATGGGGCGTGGTTTTGGTGGTCCAAGCAATATCTTAGGCTCTGTAAACGGTATTGATATCACCCGTGATGATTTCGAAGAATACATCAGCGACTATGAGCGCATGGGAGCTAAAAATGATGAACAGACCAGAGCTTTTGCCTGGAAAGAAATTGTAACGGATATGATTTTTAAAATCCAGTCTAAAAAATTGGGTATTAATATTTCCGATAAAGAACTAGAGGATATGTATCTGAGCGACGAGAATCCAAGTTCAGTATTTATTCAGGCACTTGGTGGTCAAGCAGACCGTGCTACAAGAGAACAGCAACGCAATCAATATCTCCAGATTTCACAAAAATCTTCTTCCGAAATGAATGACAAGGAAAGAGAGTTTCTTGGAATTTGGAAAACTATTGAGAAGAGAGCTATCGTTGAGCGTATGTCTTCTAAGTATATTAACATGCTTTCAAAATCTAATTATTCTCCAACCTGGCTTACAAACTCAGAGTACACTAGGAATAACAGAATGTATGATTTTAATTATGTTCGTGTGATGTTCGCCGATGTTCCTAACAGCGAAGTGAAAGTTTCGGATGAAGAGATGAAGTCTTATATCAAAGAAAATGCAAAGAAATACGAAAGAGAAGCAAATGTGTCTCTGGATTATGTAATTTTTGACGTTTTTCCTACAGCCGAAGATACCGCTTCATATGAAGAAAAAATGAAAAAGGTAGCTGAGGACTTCAAAGTTGCTCAAAATGATACAACCTTTGTAGGTAGCAATAGAGGTAAAATCGATTTTAAATTTACAACCAAAGCTGATTTTATGGACGGAGATACTCACAAAGTATCAATATTCGGAAAAGGCAAAGGTGATGTTTATGGTCCATATATGGACAATGCGGGTAATTTTAAGGTAGTTAAAATTGTCGAAACTAAAGATATGCCCGATTCAGTAAAATGTCGTCAAATCTTTAGAGCTGCAAACAGAAGAGATATGGGAAGCCTTCAGCAGCACTATACACTCTTAGATTCTTTAAGAACACTTCTCAAGGCTAATAAAGCTAACTTTGATAGCTTAGTAGTTCAAAATACAATGGATGGAACTTCACGCGACAATGGTGGAAATATTGGATGGCGTAAAAAAGGCGATGCATACGGTGCAAGCTTTGAAGACTATATTTTCCACGTAGGTAAAAAAGATAGCTTCGAAATAATCCAATCTGATGAAGGTTTACATTTGGTTCAAATCACAGAAGTTAGAACTGGAAAAGAAAGAGGTCTAAAGCTCGCTGTAATTTTAGAGCCCATCATACCAAGTACCAAAACGGAAGACATGGTTGAATCAAAGGCTAATGAGTTTATGGCGAATAATCGTAAGCTGAGTGATATCCAGGAGGCAGTTAAGAAAAATCCATCATTGAAGAAATTGTCGGCCTACGGAATACAGTTAAATGATTTTAGAATCAGTGAACAAATTACCGGTTCGAT
>CANETR010000203.1 GCA_947441325.1 Saprospiraceae bacterium | reverse complement strand
CTGTGTCCAGGTAAGCCCATTGTCGGTAGATCGCCAAACGCCATGCCCGGCATAAAATGCACCATTGAAGGATGCGCTGTTTCCGGAACCCTCACCGGTACCATAGTACCAAATATTTTGAAAGCCTGCACGTGGATCTTGAGCAATAGCGGTAACATTATGCTGTTGGTCCATTGGCGATACACGAATCCATGTTGCACCAGCGTTTGTTGTACGGAATACACCGCCACTGACTGCACCGGCCATCATGGTATTGCCTGTTGCATCAGATCGGTCAAAGACAACTGCACGGGTTCGTCCACCCAAATTACCTGGGCCACGTGTGGTAAAATTACCCAAGCTGCTTACATTTGCTTTGCGTCCTTCATAAGCAATAGGAGCCATCATTGCCGCTCTTTGTTCAGCGGCTTTATCCGCTTTTGAAACAGTTCCGGTAGTTGGATTTACCTGTCGGTAGTATTCGTGCAATTCGCGGGCTAAGTTGAACATAGCACGTTCCTCGCTGCTCTTTTTCTTTCCTTTTTTTTCAGGTTTTAGCGAAACATGCCTTACCAAATCAAAGTTCAAAGAAGCATTTGATTTTTGGGAAAAATTACCATAGCTTTTAAGAAGAATAAAAGATACTATGAGAAAAGAACTAATAAGAATGGTATAGTGTAAAAATTTCAATTTCATAGGTAAGTTTAGGTAAAATAATATAGTAAGATAAAGGTAAAAATAATAAAAAGACTTTACAAGCTTGCTACATAATTTTATTCTGATAATTTATTTGGTTAGCATTTTTAAAAACAGATATTAGAGTATATTAAAAATAAAATTTTAATAAAAATAGACAAACTTAATAACAATGGTATTCTTTATTTTGTTTTAACGAACGGAATTTCCCTTTTTTGAAAGCAACTTTAGCCTTTCAGGGCATTTGTTTAATCTTGCTTTATCAAAATACTTTTGAAAATCTGTTCCGGAGAATTGATCATTTAGGAGTCTCAATTTTTCCTCACCCCCCATACATTGTAGCACATTTGCCTGTTCTGCGAGTATTTTTACTGCTATAGCGTCTTTATTTAGTTGTTTGTCAGTGGCATTCATCTCTTTATAGAGCTTACCCATTGTTTCATTGCAAGTACACCATTTATGGCCCATTTCTGTAGCTTCGCTATATTCTGAGGAACAAGCAAATAAAAATAGATTAGAAGCAATGAATAAGCATTTGTATAGTGAAAACCTGAACATAAGCTGGGCTTTAATCTACTTTAGCTGTTTTTACTTTTCGCAACTTTTCCCACATACCCATTAGCAAGCCGATCATCATCATAATGGAACCCAACCAAACCCAATTGATACCAGGGAAAATTAAGGCTTGAACAACAACATAATCGCCTTCGGGATTTGCATCCAGTACTTCAACCAACATTTTCTTCTCCTCGGGGAGTATTTGGGGCAGCCTGAAAGTCAAGCCAAGTTCTTTTATTTCGAAGGGGACATTATTGGCTGTAGATTCTCTAATAAAGAAGAGTGGTTTGGCTTCCCACATTTTATTGCTTTTCAATTCATGTACTTCCAAAACTGCGGTTACGGGTATGTCGCCTTCCTGATAGGTATAACCCTGCATTTTGGGAATTTCATTGGCAATAAGTGAGAACACAACATAATGTCTTTTGGTATAGATAGTATCGCCCTGCGCCATTTTGTGCGACTGCCACTGTTCCTTTTTTTCTTTTGGCTTTTCAGGATCGTCGAATGCCCAATTAGGAACTGCAAGCGTAAATACATCGCGACCCAGATAATGTCTGGTATTAGGATTTGCAGCGCGGAACTTATATTTGCCATTTGGCAAGGAATCGCGGATGACATTTGGGGTCGTTGTAAACTGGTCCAATATTTTGCCACTCGAATCCTTTTTGGTAAACTTCAATTCAAAAAACTGCATATTTCCTTGCGGCCAGTCGCGAGTGTATTGAACAGAATAACCTTCTCCAATCGGAATACTATCACCTTTGGCAACCAATACGTTTTTGTTCGATTGCGGATTAAGATCATTGACTTCGATGCTATTAAAACCTGTAGATATTGGTCTTTTCAATACTCCCGAATAAACAACACCAAGCATCAATAATCCAAAACCAATATGTGCCACAGGAGCTGCTGTAACTTTAAACTTGCCACGCAACACACTGATGATATAATCCAAATTGGAAACCACGGTGAAAAGTCCGCTCCATACCAATAGCCAATATTGCCAGGCAACTATTCCAGCCAAAATCATAAGCGGAATGGTCAAAACTGTTGAGATGGCCAGTGCAATGCCAAGATGCCTGATGAGAAACTTTTTGTAATTGTCGCTAATGTCAGAAACTTTATATCGCATAAGAATTGTAACACCTGAAAGTAAACCTATCAGCACACCAATCCACAACTGAAATCTGTTATGATGTTCTATTTCGTCTTTTGGGGGAGCAATATTGGGAACATCGCCGGCACCAAATAGCCAGGCAAAACCATCGGCAATTTTGTTCCAAACAGGAATTGATGTCGTAAAAGTTATCAGTACCGAAGAGAATAGCAGCACCAATGCACCAACAAAGAGCCAAAATTCCCGTGAATAGGCACTTTCTTCTTTTTCAGGTTTTGGAATGCCGCGTGACCTTGAAAAATACATCCAGAGCGGCCAAATAGTCAGTACAGCCAAAAATCCTATCAATTGCCATTCAAGGCCCATTTCTGTAAAAGCATGCACGGAGGTTTCGCCCAGTACACCACTTCTGGTGAGGAAAGTCGAATATACAATGAGTACAAAAGAAAATATAAAAAACAGATAAGTGCTTCTGATAGAATGGTCAGAATTTTTTGCAGCTAGTGCAGTGTGAATACCGGCAACCATTATGATCCAAGGCACCAGCGAAGCATTTTCAACAGGGTCCCAGGCCCAGTAACCACCAAAACTGAGTGCCTCGTATGCCCATGCACCACCCATCAGAATGCCCGTGCCTAAAATTGCTCCTGAGAAAAGAGCCCAGGCCAGTGCAGGTTTCATCCAGGCTTTGTGCTCACGAGTCCAAAGGCCTGCAATCGCAAAAGCAAAGGGTACTACGGTAGAAGCAAAACCTAGAAAAAGAGTAGGAGGGTGAATGGTCATCCAATAATTCTGTAACAATGGATTAAGTCCCGTTCCTTTTACTGTCTGCAAATAATTGGGGGTGTTAAAAATTGGGGCTTCGTGCACATCGCGCAGAAGTGCAAAGGGATTGGAGCCTATACGGGCATCGCCTGCGCCGATATAAAATCCCAAAATCATGGAGCTGAGGAAGAGCTGTACCAAGGCCATTGTGGCCATTACAGGCATTTCCCATTTTTTGGAACTGAACATTAGGATAAGCCCCAAAACTACATTCCAAAACATCCAAAGCAAAAAGGAGCCTTCCTGGCCTTCCCAAAATGCCGAAAAAATGTACTGGAAAGGTAAATCATCGGAGGTGTGCCCCCAGACATATTCATATTCATAATATCGCTTGAT
This sequence comes from Saprospiraceae bacterium, assembly GCA_947441325.1. Classification (GTDB taxonomy): domain Bacteria; phylum Bacteroidota; class Bacteroidia; order Chitinophagales; family Saprospiraceae; genus Saprospira. The sequence continues at coordinate 1,645 of CANETR010000203.1, read as the reverse complement.
CATTATGAAAAAGAGCATAAAAATCACAGCCAGGATGGAAAAGCTATGCATGCCAAAGCCTATTCTGCCAATGATTTTCCAGTTTCTTGAGTTGCCTTCCAATTTGCTGTTCGTGCCAAAGCTATATGCAAGAAGCGAAAGTAAAGCCGAGGCAAAGGCAATTAGAATTAGCGTATGCCCTAAAATCCCCACCCAAAGATGTTCACCGATATAATTCATGAAAAGTGTCTGATTTTGCTAAAAAAACGGCTATCTGTTTTATTACCTCGAGGCCTGTTTGCTGTTCTGTATGGCCTGATCCTGATATTTAGAAGGGCATTTCAGCTGCATGTCGGTTGCGATGAACACTTCATCCTTCATATAACCTTTGATTTGAATCTGCTCAGAGCGTTCAAAATCCTGTGGCTTTTCGGTGTTGCTGATAACCTTTTTCTCAATACCTTTTTCATCGCGCATCACAAAGGAAAAAGAATTCGCATTTATAGTCGGATCGTATTGCGCCGTACCGGGAACATAATGTCCAATAACCGTGTGGGTTTTACCTTTTGATGCTGCAGCCTCATTAAAATTGCTGTAGGTATCGAAATTGCCAAGCATGGTAATAAGAATGCCAATTGCGGCAGCAATAACAATTAGTGCAATTATATGTGTCTTTTTCATAAATGAAATTAAATAAAATGCGTTTAAGTTTAATAATAAGGCAAATGGCGAAAGGCAAATAATTTGCAATTCTGTATTAACTTTTACTATGCTCATTTAACACAAAAGTAGGTTTTTTTGTTTGTAATAATGATAGTCGACTCCTTATTAGGAAAAATTTAGCTTATTTTTGGGCATTATGAATTTTCGATTGATTTTCTTTTTGCTATTTCTCTGTATCGTTCTGCCACTAAAGTCGCAGTTCTGTAACAATCCGCAAATAATCGGCGGACCAGGGGGAGATGCCTGCAAGTCAATTGTGAAAATAGGCCAGCATGTTCTTGTTTCAGGAATATATCAGCAGAATATAAGTTTGGGTAGCAACACATTCAGCTCGGCAGGTGCTTCAGACATTTATTTTGCGGCATACAATGATCAGGGACAAAATCTTTTTTCTAGCGCTATTGGCAATGCACAAAACAATGATTTGAATGCTGTTTGCTCCGATAGCTTCGGTAATTTTTATTTGAGCGGAACCTACTCTGGACAGTTGCAGATAGGCAATAATCAATTGAACAGTAATCTCGTAACAAATTTTATTGCCAAATTCAACAACAATGGCCAGCTGATTTGGGCCAAACAATTTAATCTCAAGGGTATAGTCCATGTACTTGATATGCAAGTGTCGCCCGATGGGCAATTTCTGTGGATTTCAGGAGATTATAACGACAGCCTGCGTTTTGACAATAATGCCCTCTTTTGTCAAAATGCGTACAACCTCTTTGTGCTGAAGTTGGAAGGCGCTAACGGAGATGCTCAATGGATAAAAGATGCCCCCTATGCCAAATGGGCCAAGGCCAAAACGATTTGTCCGCTTCCCGATGGCTCGGCATGGATTGCTGCAGAGTATAGAGACAGTTTGCTCATGCCTGGTCAAAACTATTACAGCAGCCCTTCGCATGTCGACATAATGATGGCACGAATCGATGCGTCAGGCAATTGGATG
>CANETR010000202.1 GCA_947441325.1 Saprospiraceae bacterium | reverse complement strand
GTTGTTCCCCTTCATTGCAGCCATTATCGGCTCTTATTAGAATATGATCTTTCAATCCGCCCGCATCGTTTGGATAAATCAACTCTTCGGTATAGTAACAGGGAGGGTCGACCAGATTTTTAATGTCTTTTACAGTAGAAAGCGCCTTCCCATCCAAAAAAAGAATTTGAACTCCGTACTCTCCAGGAAAGTACACATTTCTGAAATCAAAGTTAAGTATATTTTTTATCCCATTCAACCCTTTGTTGTCATATATATTCAGATTTCTATAATAACTCAAGCCATTGTAGATGGATTTGAATTCTTTTTCAGCCAATAATTTACCTTGAGATAAGACCTTGCAATTCATATACAAAACAAGTTCAGTATTTTTTTTCTGCTTGACTGTTACAATTTTGGATACACCGAAAAGAAAGGTCAAACTTTTATCAGTTGCGTAATTTTCAACAGGCAGAGACAGAAAGCCTGACCAAAGGAAGCCGACTTTTTCTTTTCCCTCATGTTCGTAACTCACTTCTATCCAGGGTAATTCAAGGCCATTGATTATACTTCTACCCATTGTATTGGATTTCACAACAACTGATTTACCTATGGGCAATTTATCAATAACTTTTGAGCTGGTGTTGGCTTTCTCGTACAATTTCACCTTATCATAAAGCAGTATCAGTTCATCACCGGGCCCAAAATCAAAATAGGGGTTGTAAAAATCATCTTGCGCCCTCAAGGTTGTATAGATTAACAGCAAGCAAAAAAATATAAATTGTCTCATCATATATTATTTAAACAAAAAAGGAAAGCGGTGACAAAAAATTGTACCAACTTTCCCCTTTTAATTATTTCCTATTTTACACTATGGCAATCATCACCACAGAGTTAATAAAGTTTTACACAAAGAAGCACGAAGCAAAGATCTAAGCTAAAAAATTAGAATATTGGTTAGATTTTCAAACGAGAAGAGTATAGAATGAACAGTACTTGTCAATATTACCTGTCACCTAAGCCCTGAAAAATCTTTTCTCTAGTCAATATGATAAGACATTCTTTCCTCTTTCATCTTTCCTCTTTCACACTTATTTGATCCCTAATTTCTTTCTCAATTCCTTCGGAATGCCGTCTTTGTGCAGCATGATGTTGGTGGTTTTGAATTTAAAATAAGGCTCAGAAGCATAAAAATAACCATCGCAATCATTGGCCTTGCCCCATGAATTTTTCACGATGAAATATTTGGTGCCAATCTGATCTTTTACCAAGCCAGTAAAGTGCATGCCGTGGTCGTCTTGAGTAAGATAATTGTCAAAAGCATCCTGGCGCATTTCCTGTGTAATTTTTTTCTCTTTAACAGGCGCATCGAATGCTGAGCTCATTTTTTGAGCGCCTGCATCGTTGAATTGGGCATTGTCGCGACCTTTAATTTGAATGGTCGACTCGTCTTCGGGTACAATGGCCAAGCCATCGCGGAAAGAAAAACCTTTTTCAGAAACATCGCTGGCCCAGGCAACACCATAACCTTTGGTTACCGCATGCTCGGCAATTTCCATCATTTCATCCAGGGGAACGTTGTAACAAGTCTGCAAGGCCCAATTGTCGGGAACTTCCAGTACAAACTGCTCATAAAATGGATGATGAGAAAAGGAACTAATGAGCACATATTCATTCAGATCGAGACCAAGTTCTTTAGCAAAACTCTCGGGTGTATATTTTTTGCCATTATAAGTAAATTCTGCAGGCACGGCACCCAAATAGGCATCCAAGATTCCTGAAACGGCATTTTTCCATGATGGCGTGAGTTTGCCCTGCGGATTTTTAACCAATTCTTTTACAACAGCGCTTAACACTGCGTCCATCTCGGCATGATTATGTGTTTCGGAACCATAGTTGAGACCCTTATAGGCTTCTTCTGGCATCATTCCAAATTTTTTGGCTACATAGGGTATATCGTGAAAAGCTCCACCGGGGCCGAAATTAAAGCTGCCATGCATGCGCACATAGTTGACTGCTTTTTCCTCATAGGCCTTACGGGCAATAAACATTTCAGAAAGATTGTGTTTGCCTTTGCCCATGCGCAGCAATTCCGACTCAAAAAATGAAAGGCTCGAAAAGCTCCAACAGGTACCAGTACGGCCCTGATTTTGAACTTCGGTAGCTTCGATATCGCGTACTACGGTGAACTGATATCCGCCGTCTTTTTTATTGCTTAGTTTTGCGGTTTCCTGAGCAAAAATTGCCGGAGCCGATAGCATTGCAAGCCCCAAAGCCATAGTTTTCAATCTGCTGTACATAGCTGTTTTTATTTTTTCTTGAAAATAATATGTTACATTCTGCAAAGCTAATAAAATCTATCGAACCATTTAGTGGGGATTACAAAATTAAAAGGGGGATTTGTCAAAAAAGGGGGATGTTGAATGAAAAATGATGGTACGAAAATATCACCCCAAACGGGGTTTTAATCATTTGCAGCTTTCGCTGCTACAAAAATTCCGCTCCTACGGAGCTATTTAATCCCAAGGATAAATATTATGTAATAAATTTAGAATATAATACCCGATTATTCAGCCCCAGCGGGGCAACATTTTTGTAGCCAAAGGCGAAAAAAAATGATCCCAGCGCCTTAGGTGCGGCATTTTATTAAAAAAACTAATCGATCCAATTAAACAAGTATTCTTCTTTGTATTCAACATCGAACTTGTTCAAAAATTCCAAATATTCTTCTTTGAATGTCTTTTTCTTATGATGCTCCTCTTGGTTCAAAATATATTTGACAACACTATCTATTTGACTTTTTGAGTAGGAAAATGCACCAAATCCTTCTTGCCAGCTGAATTTTCCTTTAACCCATTTTGATTGATTGATAAATTTTGATGAGTTTGCCTTGATATCTCTTGTTAAATCTGATATTGTAATGTTTGGCTGCATACCAACCAAAATATGTGCATGGTTGGGCATAATGTATATTGCCAACATTTTTTGACCTTTGTTTTCAATAATTCCACATATATATTTTTCTAATTCTTCTCTATTTTTTGAAGAGATTAGATTATCTCTGCCATTGACTGCAAAGACAATTTGTATTATCAATTGTGAATAGGTGTTTGCCATGATTTGAAATGTTTTTTTTAATAAAAAAAATGTTTCATCAAAAATTTATCCAAAAACGTTTAGGTATCATATTAAACCAAAATATCACCCCTACGGGGTTTTAATCATTTGCAGCTTTCGCTGCTACAAAAATTCCGCTCCTACGGAGCTATGCCACATCAAGAAACATTAGCTTTTTAAATAATTTCAGAATAAAATACCCGATTTAGCAGCCCCAGCGGGGCAACATTTTTGTAGCCAAAGGCGGAAAAAATGATTTTAGCGCCATAGGTGTAACATTTTACAAAAATAAAAATATGTTCCTCAAAAATAGAAAGATGAGCACAAAAGAAATGGAAAATCATTCAATACTCAATGATAAATGCCCAATGATCAATGCTTAATGAAATATACTCAATGAAATATGCTCAATGCTCAATGCTCAATGAAATATACTCAATTCTCCCCCCGCTTATAGGGTCTGATAATCAATCGCAGGGCCTTTTCGTAGGTAAAATAGCTGTAAGCCCAGCTAAAAAGTGCCGCTATTTTATTCCTAAACCCAACCAGCGACATCAAGTGTACAAACATCCAAATCAACCAGGCGATGAAACCGCCGCTGCGAAATTTTGGAAGATCTACTACCGCCTTGTTCCTACCTACAACAGCCATAGAACCTTTGTGATTATACACGAAAGGCTTAGGAGATTTATCAGATTTTTTCAAAAGCTTTGCCAGGTATTTTGCCATATCAATAGCAACAGGAGCAACCTGTGGATGCCCATTGGGATAAGCCTCGCAGGGCATGTAAGCAAGATCGCCGATTGCATAGAGGTCATTGTATGAAATTAACCTTAGCTGCTCATCGACCTGCAATCTGCCATTCGGCAGCACAATGGCTTTTTCCAAACCAGCCGGACTGAGCGCCTTGACCCCAGCGGCCCAAATCACCGTATCGGTCGGAAATTTGTCTTTGCCATTCAATGTTAAAAAATCACCATCATAATCGGTTACTGCAGTCTTGAGGTAGACAGAGACACCCATCTTTTTGAGATAATTGAGTGCCTTTTCAGATAATGAAGGATGAAGCATATCTAAGATTCGCTCTCCACGTTGAAAAAGACTCACTTGCATTTCATCCAAATTCAGCTCTGGATAATCCTTGGGCAGGATATGGTTTTTCATTTCTGCCAGAGCTCCGGCCAACTCCACTCCGGTAGGTCCGCCGCCAACAATAGCAATATTTAGTAATTCGGCTCTTTTTTCATGCGATTCTTCCATTACGGCAAGTTCCAGATTCTGCAACATATAGCTTCGCAGGTTCAGCGCCTCAGGAATTGTTTTAATTGACATGAAAAGGCTTTTCTTAGATTCAAAACCAAAGTAATTGGTTTGGGTACCCGTTGCCAGCACCAATATGTCATAGTTCAGCTCTTCTTCAGCCGTTTGAGTTTTAAGACTAATTTTTTTAAAATCGGCATCAATATGACAAACCTCTCCCCAATAAAATCTGAAATTTTTGTAACGCTGCAGCATTCTGCGTACCGGATAAGAAATTGTTCCAGTTTCTAAACCGGCAGTTGCCACCTGATATAGCAGCGGCTGAAAACAATGATAATTGTTTTTATCTACAAGAACGACCTCAAAATTAGTATTGCACAAATTCTTGGCCAGATGTATGCCTCCAAAACCGGCACCAATGATAACAACTTTCATTTTAAACAGGTGTTCAGAACTTAAAAATAAACAGCTGATTATTTGTCACTAATGCCAGATTGTAGGAATTACATACCTCAAGGTTATTCCGCCCCTTGCTGCGCTAAGGCGTGGAGCACCCAAGATGGGCATCCAATCTATAGAAAGATCCAGGGGAATATGTGTAAAGGTATAGGAGGCTCCAATTGCAAAGGCAAGACCGCCTCCGAATCTGACATTTTTGCCCTGTGGTGTGTAAATTCCCAAAAATGGGCCAAGCCCTGCAAATCCTGAAAAGCCTGTATCAAAACCCAGATCGCGATGATAATAACAGAGTCCCTGCACCACATATCCATTTGTTTGAGCGACAGTAGCCTTTCTGCTTAGCACTCTT
>CANETR010000201.1 GCA_947441325.1 Saprospiraceae bacterium | reverse complement strand
TCTAATTTCTGATTTCTTCTCGTCAGAAAGACTAGACTGTCTTCAGAATTAAGTCTTGATACTTGATACTTGATACTTGATACAACTTCTAATTTCTAACTTCCGACTCCTACTTATAAATCTTCCTACTATTCAACCACTGTCTATAAACTCTCGCATTGGCAGCATGTTCGGCACCATTACGGGCGAAGGCGTGTTGTGCAGGTTCTCCATCTTTTGGAACTTTAGCACAAAAGAACCAATAATCATGCTCCTCTGCATCCAAAACTGCATCGATAGCCGAAACTGAAGCCATACGAATTGGCCCCGGGGGAAGCCCTACATTTTGATAGGTGTTATACGGAGAATTTATTTTCAGCAAATCGTTGGTTACTCTTCGCACTGAAAAATCGCCTCCAGCGAATACAACTGTAGGATCTGCCTCGAGTTTCCAACCTTTGGTTTTCAATCTATTAAGATAAACACCGGCAACTCTTGGCTTTTCGGGCACATGAGTAGTCTCTGCATCGACAATCGAAGCCAAGGTATATATTTCCGTTGGACTCAAATTGAGTTTTTTTGCCTTTTCCATTCGTTTTTCATTCCAAAATTTCTTGTATTCTGCCTGCATTTTTTTGACAAAGGAAACAGCATCTGTATCCCAATACATTTCATAACTATTTGGAATGAACAAGGTCATGGCAGTTTCAGGTTTGAGGCCATTTGCATCGAGAAAATCGCTTGCAGTCATTGCTGCAAGGAGTGAAAGAGAATCAGCTTCGATATACTGGCTTACATGGGCGGCTAGCTGCGGCAAAAGCCTAAAATTATTAAAGGTAAGTTTTACGGGAATCTGCCTGCCTCTCAAAATTGATATCAGTCCATGATTGCTCATAATTTTAACTGGAATTCGGTATTGACCCGATTTTCCTTTAAATTTCATAATGGAACATACCCTTAGAAATTTGGCCTTATCTTTAATTACCGCATTTTGAGACAAAATGTCTGTAATCTGTTCTAAAGTTGAACCCGATTTAATCTGAATTATAAGATCCTGATTTCTAGATGACAGTTGGTTGCCATAGATTAAACTGTAGAAATAATATCCAATTATTACTCCCAACAGAGATATAAAACCCAAGGCGATAAGAGCAATTTTTATTAATAAAGACTTTTTGGTTCTTTTTTCAGAAATTGGCTCTATTTGGTTTTCTGTTTCAAACTCGGAATTTTCAGAAAGCTGTTCCGACATATCTATTGATTTAAGATTTGAATTGCCAAAAAAATCTAGTATTGCTCATTTTCATTGGGAAAATCACCAGTTTTTACATCATCGATGTATTTTTCTGTGGCTTCTTTCATCAAATCGTAAAGATTGAGGTAGCGACGCAGAAAACGCGGATGAAAATCTTTGGTGATACCAAGCATATCGTGCGATACAAGTACCTGTCCATCTACATGCGGACCTGCGCCTATGCCTATTACAGGGATTGAAAGACTTTCTTTCACTTTTTTGGCCAAATCAGCCGGAATTTTTTCCAAAACCAAGGCAAAACAACCCAGACTTTCGAGATGTTTGGCATCTTCGAGCAGTTTTTGCGCTTCGGCCTCTTCTTTTGCACGAACAGAGTAAGTGCCGAATTTGTAAATTGACTGTGGTGTAAGTCCCAAATGCCCCATCACCGGCACACCAGCCGATAAAACACGGATAATAGAATCGGTAATTTCTTTGCCACCTTCCATTTTCACAGCATGACCGCCTGTTTCTTTCATAATACGAATTGTCGATTCCAATGCCATTTTGGAATTTCCCTGATAAGAACCGAAAGGCAAATCGACCACAACAAAAGAACGTTCTACCGCACGAACAACCGACTGCGCATGATAAATCATCTGATCGAGTGTAATGGGAAGCGTAGTTTCATGACCGGCCATTACATTAGAAGCCGAATCGCCCACCAACAAAATATCTATACCTGCTGCATCGAGAATTCTAGCCATTGAATAATCGTAAGCAGTTAACATTGAAATTTTTTCACCGCGCTGTTTCATGGCATGAAGCACATGAGTGGTTACTTTTTTTATGGGTTGGTGTACAGACATGATATTAAAAGAGTTATTTTCGTTTTAATTAAGATTTGAGCTGCCCTTATCGGACAAAAATTTTGTCTTTCTACGTAAAGAACAATGCAAATATCAGAATTTATGAGAGACTGACAAACTATTATAATTCATAGTTGTTTCCATTCTTTGAATTTGTTTAAAAATATATTAGTTTTGCCATTCTAACATTAAAAAAAATCAATTCACATGAATTTGATAAACACAATAAAGAAAACAATAATTGCATCTTTGGCACTTAGTGCTATCATTTCTTGCAGTAACAAAGTAGATGTTATTGGTGAATGGAAAGAAATTCCGGTAGTTTATGCCGTTTTCTCACCACTGCCTGAAAATGGCGATAATTACTTCAGAATTGAAAAAGCTTTTCTTGATCCCGATACTGATGCTTTTCAAATAGCACAAAATCCAGATTCAATCTACTACGGACCCAATGAACTAGAGGTGGTGGTTTATGAACGTACCGAAACAAATCCTTACAGAGTTTTAGATACCTTGGAAAGAATTGATGCCAACACACTTGGCTTTGTAAGAGACAGTGGCATTTTCGCCAGTAATCCCAATTATGTGTATGTAATGAGAGGTAGGCCAATTGGTGGCAGTACAAGACGCTCATACAAAATGGTTATTAAGAATAACAGAACGGGGAAAACATTTACGCAATACTGTGATGCCATTCTTATGGGCAACTATCGTCCATCAGAAAATTCATACGAATATTTTAACATCACAAACCCCGCTAATCCAAACAATTCATCCTCAAGACCCATCAATTTCTGTGGAAGAAATCCGATTACCAACGATTTTGAATTTCAAGATGTTAATTATACTTGGAATCAACCAACCAATGCAACCATTTATGACCTAACAGCCACTTTCAGATATTATGAATATCAGGAGAATAATGGCGTTGTGGATAGTTCAACATGGTCTGAGAAGAGTATAAGCTGGAAAGTTTTAAGAAATTATGTTCCTGATAATATTGGCACAAATGGAGATGCTGAAACCGTTAAGGTCTCAGGAGAAAATTTTTATAATTTCCTTAAAAACAATCTTTCTGATGTGAGTAACACAAATATAAGAAGATGTGCTCATCGCATCGACCTGAGAATTGATTGCGGAGGCCCTGAACTTGCTGAATTGATAAGCACTCAAAATGCCAACTCCAGTTTGATTGGAGGCTTATTTCCTGTCGACCCTTATTCAAACATTGAAGACGGAATTGGTATTTTCAGTTACAAATTTCATCTTATAAAAACCGGTTACAAAATAGGCGCAGAATCTATTGAATATTTAAGCGAAAGCGATGATACCCAAAAATTAGGCTTTAAGGCGCTTTCCTGTAATTAGGAATAACAAAAAAACATATTCTTTAAGCAGTGTCACAAAAGTGATGCTGCTTTTTTTCTGCCATTTACGTCGCAAATTATGGCACAACTTGTCATATTGTCAGTATTTATGGTCACAAAATGACATTTTGGTAAAAGTCTGTTACAAAAATTTAGATGGTACAGCAATTGATAATTATGTCTTGAATTTTAATAAGCAATTTATATTTAATAAGCACATTTATTAAACAATACTAAAGTTATGGGAAAAATAATTGGTATCGACTTAGGAACAACCAACTCTTGCGTATCGGTAATGGAAGGCAACGAGCCGGTTGTCATCACGAATGATGAAGGAAAAAGAACAACACCCTCCGTGATTGGCTTTTTGGATAATGGTGAACGCAAAGTAGGTGATTCTGCAAAACGTCAGGCAATTACCAATCCGCTGCGCACTATTATGTCAATCAAACGTTTCATGGGTAGACGTTTCAGCGAAAGTTCAGGAGAAGCCAAAAATGTACCTTATCAGGTAACTCAGGGCTCAAATGATACCGTTCGCGTAAGAATTGACGACAAAGAATACACAGCACAGGAGCTTTCAGCTATGATTCTTCAAAAAATGAAGAAAATTGCCGAAGATTATCTGGGTCAGGAAGTTACAGAAGCAGTTATCACTGTTCCAGCTTACTTCAATGACTCTCAACGTCAGGCAACTAAAGAAGCCGGAGAAATTGCCGGTCTTACTGTAAGACGTATCATCAACGAACCAACGGCCGCTGCACTCGCATATGGCATGGATAAAAAAGGAACCGACTCAACCATTGCAGTATATGACCTTGGTGGTGGAACTTTTGACATCTCTATTCTGGAATTGGGCGGTGGTGTATTTGAGGTAAAAGCAACCAATGGTGACACACATCTTGGTGGTGACGATTTCGACCGTGCAATCATCGATTGGTTGATTCAGGAGTTCAAGGAACAGGATGGCATTGACCTTAGCGGCAATTCAGAGGCTTTGCAGCGCTTAAAAGAATCTGCAGAAAAAGCAAAAATCGAATTATCGAGCGGTACAAAAACCGATATCAACCTTCCTTATTTGGCATTCAGTGCCTCTGGTGGAGCAAAACACTTGGTTCGTGAACTTACACGCGCCAAATTCGAACAGTTGACAGATGAATTGGTACGTCGTACGCTCGAACCTTGCCGCAAAGCTATGGAACAGGCTGGTCTCTCATTCAATGAAATAGATGAGGTAATTCTTGTAGGTGGCTCAACCCGTATTCCAAGAATCCAGCAAGCTGTTGAAGACTTCTTCAAAAAGAAACCTAACAGAAGTGTAAACCCCGATGAGGTAGTTGCTGTAGGAGCAGCTATTCAAGGTGGCGTACTTACTGGTGAGGTTAAAGATGTACTCTTATTGGATGTTACACCGCTATCTTTGGGTATCGAAACTTTGGGTGGCGTATTCACCAAACTCATCGAGTCGAACACCACTATTCCCAAAAAGGCTTCACAGATTTTCTCTACTGCTCAGGATAATCAACCATCGGTTGAAATTCATATCCTGCAGGGTGAACGCCCAATGGCCACTCAGAACCGCACAATCGGTCGCTTTGTGCTCGATGGTATTCCATCTATGCGCAAGGGCGAGGCTCAGATCGAAGTCACTTTTGATATAGATGCAAACGGTATCCTCAGCGTTTCTGCCAAAGAAAATACTACCGGCAAAAAACAGAGTATCAGAATTGAAGCATCAACCGGACTT
>CANETR010000200.1 GCA_947441325.1 Saprospiraceae bacterium | reverse complement strand
GTCATAAAGTTTGGACTAAAAGAATTGGTAATAATCCTAAGATAAAGGTTCTGCTATTGCACGGAGGTCCTGCGCTCACGCATGAGTACATGGAATGTTTCGAAAGCTTTTTCCCACAGGCTGGTATCGAGTTTTATCATTACGATCAGTTGGGCTCTTATTATTCCGATCAGCCTGAAAATGATAGTCTTTGGACCATAGAGCGTTTTGTGGAAGAATTGGAACAGGTTCGTCAAAAACTGGGACTCAACAGTGAAAACTTCTTTATTTTGGGCAATTCCTGGGGTGGTATATTGGCTATGGAATATGCGCTGAAGTATCAAAAAAATCTCAAAGGAATGATAATCAGTAATATGACTGCTGATTTTGATAAATATGAGGCTTATAATGCCAAATTGAGGTCAGAAATGCGCAAGTCATTGATAGATTCACTGGAAGTTTTTGAAAAGAAAAACGATTTTCATAATCCAAAATATCAGGATCTTGTTTTTAATGAATACTACACTCGACACATTCTACGCCTACCTGCTAAAGAATGGCCAGAACCTGTTTTGCGCAGCTTCAAGCACGTAAATGCACATGTGTATGAGTACATGCAGGGACCAAGCGAATTTGTTCCAGGCGGAATTTTAAAACATTGGTCAGTTTGGAATCGTTTGAAGGAATTGACAGTTCCAACCCTTATGATAGGTGCTAAATATGATAGTATGAATCCTGCCGAAATGGAAGAAATGAGCAAATTGGTTAAAAATGGTAAATATCTTTATTGCGCCAACGGAAGTCACCTTGCTATGTGGGACGAACAGGAATTTTATATGAAAGGGGTGATAGATTTTTTAAAATCTGTGAAGTAAATGAACGCCTTATTAAATAAATATTTTTTCACCTATAGTTTTATTTTATTTCTTTCCTGCAATTCAATAAATGCGCAGGAGTATATAGTTAATGGTACTGTTAAAGACAATGTAGGCATTGGATTGGCATATGCAAATATAGTTTTTAAAAACGACAGCACTTTGTTTGGTATAGTAAGTGATAGTGCCGGGAATTTTAATTTGAGCTTGAATGCTGCAAACTATATTATGAGCGTTTCGCTTGTTGGCTACAGCACGCTGAATAAAAAAATTGTAATTGATAAAAATACTAATCTTGGTTCAATAACTCTTTCGGAGGATTATATGGGAACCGGAGAGGTTATTATTAGTGCAAATTTAAAGGAAACTTACCTCTTAGCTTCGCCGGTAAAGGTATCGGTATATTCTACTAAATTCATTCAACAGACCACTCCTGCTATGGGGCTTATGGAGACACTGAAGCTAATGAATGGCTTACAGGAAAACAATGCTTGTGGAGTTTGTAATACCAACTCAATCAGTATAAATGGCTTGCCTCCGGCCTATACGGCGATACTGATTGACGGAACACCAGCCTACGGAAATCTTGCTTCTGTTTACGGTCTTAACGGTATCCCTATAAATATTATAGAAAGAATTGAGGTGAGCAAAGGTCCAAATTCTACACTCTACGGAACCGAGGCTATGGCAGGCACTGTAAATGTTGTAACAAAAGATCCTGCATGTCAGCCAATATTTTCAATAGATATTATGGGTAGCAGTGATTTGGATTTAAATTCAAATCTTTCATTCTCAACAAAAATTCTTGGACAAAATCTGCTTGCAGGTTTTCAGCATGCTTATTCAAATTTTTATGAGGATAGAAATAATGATGGTTTTGGTGATAATTTATCCTTAAACAGATTGTCAATTTTCTCTAAATTATCTGGCAAAATTGGAAATAAATCGAAATATCAAAACTTTATTAAATATCTGTACGAAGACAGAAGAAATGGCGTTGAAACTTTTTTTCGCAACAGAAACCTAAGGGGTAATGACAGTATTTATGGCGAAAGTATTCTAACAAATCGATTTGAATTTTTAGGCAATTTTGAACTTCCATTTAAAGAGCATATTAGAACCGATTATTCGTTCAGCTTTCATCGTCAAAATAGTTATTACGGTGCCGATTTTTATGAAGCGATCCAAAGTATTGCTTACATAAATACTATTTGGAATAAAAAAGTCAAAAAACATGACCTGATGTCAGGATTAACATTTAGAGCGCAGTATTACGATGATAATACTTTTGTAACAGCCGATAGTTTAGAGAATAAACCAGATATACCGCTAGTTCCAGGTATTTGGCTTCAAGATGAATGGGAAATTATAAGTAATACACTCACAATAATGCCAGGTTTTAGAGTCGATTATTACAATAGACATGGATTGATTCCCTCCCCAAGGCTAAATATTAAATACAAGCCTTCCTTATGGTGGACAATTAGATTGAATGTCGGAACAGGTTTTCGTATTGTAAATCTTTTTGCTGAAGATCATGCCTTTGTAAGTGGTCAGCGTCGTGTTGTACTAGAGGAGAAACTCAACCCTGAGCGAAGTTACAGTACTAATTTAAATATCAATTATGTATTTACTGTTTTTGGAGGTCAGGGCAGTATAGATGCTGACGCCTATTATAATTACTTGGATAATGCCATCTTCCCCGATTATTCTAGTCAAAATTTATTAATTTACAGAAACTTAAAAGGTTATGCCAATATTTTTGGCACTTCGCTGACGCTAAATTACAGTTTCAAATTTCCACTATCATTCAACTTGGGTTTAAATTTTTTGAATGCTTCAGAAGTGAGTATTCAAAATGCTGTCAGAAATTCCGATAAATTACTTTTTTCGCCAGATTACACTGCACTTTTCAATTTGAATTACAGATGGAAAAAAGCAGGGCTCAGTTTTACTTATTCAATGAATTTGACAGGCCCTATGAGTCTGCCTGAAGTTTTTGATTTAGATATTTACGGAAACCCACTTTCAACAGCAAGGCCAGAAAGATCCGCTATTTTTTCTATACACAATCTGCAGATTATTAAAAATATCGGAAAGCGATACAGCTGCTATGTCGGAATTCAGAATATTTTTAATTATATACAATCTTATTCGCCTTTATCCGGTAATAATGACCCTGCCTTTTCAAGTGGCTTTAGTCCCTTTTTTGACACTTCTTACAATTATGGCACTATTCAAGGACGTGAGTTTTTTATTGGGTTCAGAATGAATATTGAAAAGAAAAAATAAGTAATATATTTTACACATAAGCCAAAAGAATTTACTCAGATAAAATTTTCTTTTAGAGAATTTCTCAAAAAAGGCTATTCCGAAAGGCAAAGACTAGTCCGATTAAATACCAATAAACATACTAAAAAAAGGGCTGCCCGTGATTTGGACAGCCCTTTTTAGATGCTTTTAAGACTAAGATTATCTCATCAGCGTTACAGTACCACGTTTTAGTACTAAACCTGCTCCGCTTGAATTTTCCCAGCTGATAGTGTACATATATACTTCACGAGGTTGGTCTGCACCATTGAAGCTGCCATTCCATGAGGCTTCTGCAGCATTATCATAAACAACCTTACCCCAACGATTATAGACTTTGAATTCACGGATGAATCGTTTGTCCATATTGACTACCTGGAATAAATCGTTCAAACCATCCGCATTAGGAGAGAAGGCTGTTGGTATTGATGGGTCATTTGCCTCAACAGTTACAAAAAGTGTATCAGTAGTAACACAACCATCGGCAGATGTTGCAGTAATGATAAACTGATAAACACCGTCATCATCAGGTTGTACACTGGTATTTATACTGTCAGCTGCGCTAAAGTTAGCATTGCTAGGTCCTACAGAAGTCCATGCATAGCTTACGCCGCTTTCAATGTTGCCACCACTCAGCAAGGTAGGATCTCCCCAAATGATTAAAGTATCAGTAGCGAGAGAGTTCAAAACACCCGCATTGAGTGTTGGAAGGAACGAACTGTTTACGGTAGCAGCATCTGTAACAGTACATCCGTCGCTATCAGTCACCGTGACACTGTAATTTCCTGCTGATGCTGCTGTGATGTCTTCAGTGCTAACACCATTAGACCAAATATAAGTGAGTGGTAAGTTGCCACCAGAAACAGTCAAATCAACAGAGCCAGTATTTGGTTGACCGCAGGCCTCATCAACTGCCGTGAGGGTGATACTGATATCACCACTGCCGGCTACAGCAATATTTTGTGTTGTCTGACAACCATTGACGTCTGTAACGCTAATAGTGTAGTTGCCTTCGGCTAAACCTGTCAGGTCTTCCGCACTTGCACCATTTGACCAGCTGTAAGTATATGCACCTGTACCACCGTTAACGGAAAGGGTGATTGTTCCATCAGGCTGTCCACAATTTGCAATAGTTGTTGAGACATTGCTAATCGCTAAAGCAGAAGGTTGTGTAATATTTACTGGCCCTAGATTTCTGATACAACCATTTGCATCAGTTACAGTCAGGCTGTAAGTGCCTGCTGCGATGTTATTCAAATCTTCTGTCGTAGTACCATTGCTCCATACATAGCTGTAAGGGCTGGTGCCACCAGAAACTGCCACTGGTATAGTTCCGTTATTTCCGCCATTACAGCTTACATTGGTAGAAGTATTAGTAACGCTAACTGCTGTAGGCTGAGTTACAACAAGATTTGTTTGAGTAGCGGTACAGCCTAAGTTGTCAGTTACTGTAACAGCATAAGTTCCAGCTGCCAAAGCGCTGATATCCTGTGTACTTGCACCATTGCTCCAAGCATAATTGTAATTCGGAGTGCCGCCACTGACTGTTAAGTCTATTGAACCATTTGTGCCACCATTACAATTGATGTTAGCTACCGTAACAGAAGCAGAAGGCGTGCCAATTGCTGCAATTGCAATGGGTCCGTTTGTTGTGCTACAGCCATTTGCATCACTTATCGTAACTGTGTAATTGCCAGCACTTAATCCTGAGACATCTTGTGTGTTTGCACCATTCGACCAAGCATAATTAAGCGTGCCTGTACCTCCCGATGCATTGATATCAATAGTTCCACCTGCAGAACAGGTAGCATCTGTTGTAGTAAGCGTATTTGATGTAATTGCTGAAGGTTGTGTAACTGTAGCAGAAGCCGTTGCAGTACAACCTGCACTACTGGTTGCAGTCACGTTATAAGTTCCAACTGCAAGACCTGAAATGTCTTCAGTTGTTGCTCCATTACTCCAGTTGAAGGTATAACCAGTTCCTGCTATTGTAAGATTGACAGATCCGTTATTGCCACCGTTACAGGAGGCGTTGATATTTGTTGCAGAAGCTGTGAGGGC
>CANETR010000199.1 GCA_947441325.1 Saprospiraceae bacterium | reverse complement strand
GAATTGGGCGATTTGGACCCTGAAATTTATTTTGCCATCGACAAATTGAAAGTAGGCGAAATATCTCCGCCAATTGAATTTAGCTCGCCCTACGGTGAATCTATTTTTAAAATTGTCAGATTGCGCAGCAAATCTACACCGCATATTGCGAACATGCGAGATGATTATTCCAGAATACAACAGGCAGCTGTAGAAGCTAAAAAGTCCAAACATATCAGCGATTGGGTTAATCAAAAAATTACCAAAAACTATGTGGAGATTAAGTTAAATGCCTTGGGTGAATATGCCAAATACTTTTCGGATGAGCTTGGCAGAGCCAAATGTGCCATGTTGGCGCGTTGGATGCCATTAAGACCCTAGTGCTTTATTTTAAACGCGCTCAGTTTTACATAATATTTAACAATTGATTTCTTGGCATTTGCTGATAATTCTGTTTATATTTATCCCAACACTTACAAGTTCCAGTTGTTATTGCATTATATTTTCTTTTGTTGCTAATATTAACTAATAAATATGTTGAATTATAAAGATGACGTTGAAGCGGTTGATGGATTGGCGGATGCCTATCGTAAATTGCGCCATGAAATTTCTAAAGTAATTGTAGGACAAGAAGATGTGGTAAAATCGGTTTTGATTTCACTTTTCTGTGACGGACATAGTCTTTTAGTAGGCGTGCCTGGTCTGGCCAAAACACTTTTGGTGAATACCATTTCTAAAGCATTGGACCTTGATTTCAAGAGAATTCAATTCACCCCCGACCTCATGCCATCTGACATTACTGGTTCTGAGGTTATGGACGAAAATCGTCATTTTACTTTCGCCAAAGGACCAATCTTTACCAATATTCTTTTGGCAGATGAGATAAACCGTACTCCGCCTAAAACTCAGGCAGCTTTGCTCGAGGCCATGCAGGAGCGTTCGGTAACCGTTGCCGGTCAAAATCATCAGTTGCCAAAGCCATTCCTGGTATTGGCTACCCAAAACCCTATTGAACAGGAAGGAACCTATCCCCTACCCGAGGCACAGCTCGACCGTTTTATGTTCAATATATTTTTAGACTACCCAAGTTACCAACAAGAGGTAGAAATTGTAAAAAATACCACTTCGGGACAAAAAGTTGAATTAACGCCAATTATGAATGGGGAGGAAATTCTCTTCTTCCAAAGGCTGATCCGCAAAATTCATATTGCCGACAATGTATTGGAATATGCCGTTGGTCTGAGCAATAAATCAAGACCTGGAACCGAAATGGCCACCTCGATGGTTAATAATTATATTTCATGGGGTGCAGGTCCACGTGCTTCACAGTTTTTGGTATTGGGCGCTAAGTGCCACGCTGCCATTAATGGAAAATATTCGCCCGATAAAGAAGATGTTCAGGCTGTTGCCCCTTATGTGCTTCGTCACCGTGTGGTACGAAATTACAAGGCTGAAGCCGAAGGAGTAAGCATTGATAATATCATAAAGAGTCTTTTTTAGACCCTTTGCGACTTTTAGAATTGTTAATTTAGACAATTGAAGGTATAAATTGAAATATCAGAAGGGGCACTTGCCCCTTTTTTAATAGAAAGCCAAACCAAATGCAAAAATTTATAAAAATCATCAAATGGACGGGCATCGTACTCTCGCTGCTCTTTGTAATTTCTGCAGGAATATATCTGATGGGTCCAGTACCTAAAGCTGAAAAAGTCGATAATTATCCGCTGCCCATTCCGGATGCGCTACCGGGCGAAGACAGGCCCGATGGTCTAAAAAAAAACAATGAGGCCAGAATAATCTGGGCCGATTCTGTCGGCAAACAAAGCGAATACAGCATTGTATATCTGCATGGCTTTTCGGCAAGCCCCATGGAAGCCGATCCGATTCACCGAAATATCGCTGCAGCTTATGGCTGCAACTTATATCTTGCCCGCCTCACAGAACATGGCATTGACAAGCCCGATGTCTTTGAAAAACTTAGCCCAAAAGCTTTGGTTCAATCGGCCAAAGAAGCCATTGCCATTGGCAAGAAAATTGGTAAAAAAGTGATTCTCATGAGTTGCTCAACAGGAGGAACCTTAGCCTTGTATTTATCGGCTAATGACCCTGAAATAAGCGCCAATATATTATTTTCTCCAAACATAGCGCTTGCCGACCCTAATTCGGCACTGCTAACAGGCCCCTGGGGATTACAGCTAGGCAGGCTTTTTATGGGCGGAAAAAACAGAGAATGGAAACCCGAGAATGACAGTGTTGCTCAGTACTGGACCTCAAAATACAGGGTGGAGGGTGTAATAGCTATGAAACAATTGCTGAATATGACCATGAATGCCGAAACTTTTGCAAAAGTAAAGCAGCCACTTTTCCTGGGCTATTATTACAAAAATGAAAAAGAACAAGACCATACTGTTTCGGTTCCGGCCATGCTTTCCATGTTCGAAAAATTGGGCACTCCATCAGATAAAAAAATAAAGAAGGCCTTTCCAGATGCCGGTGTGCATGTTATCTGTTCAAAATGGCAGTCGAAAGACCTGAAAAATCTCGAGCTTTCTCTAAAAGATTTTATGGAAAAAACATTGGGGCTGAAACCCATTTAACCAAAACTGCAAGATTATTTCAAGTATCGCTCCAACAGAATACTGCGGTGATGGATTTCGTGGCCAACATTGATGTAAGCCAAGGCTCTTACCGAAAAAATATTGTTGTTTGCCCGTCCGCTCCTTTTCGATTCTTCTTCATTAAAACGACTGAAAAGTCTGACGGTATTTTCTCGTAGTATTTCCCAATCCTCTACGAAGGTTGACAGCGGAAAACGTTCTGTTTCTTCCAATACAGAGACGTAGTCATCCTGCTCAAAGCCAGGTAATTCTGTTTTGTCTTTTCTGGCAAAGCGCAGGGCACGATAATTCATAATTCGCTCGCTGTCAATCATATGCTGCAACAATTCCTTGATCGTCCATTTGCCCTCTTCATATTTGTAATTGCCTTTTTGAGGGGGAATCTGTTGCAAAATTTCTTGTGTTTTCTGATGTTCACTGCGCATCAGTTCTATGATATCGCCTTCGGGAACCAGACTGATATAATAGGCATAAAAGGTTCCGTATTCGTTTGAATTTGGTCTGATCATTATAATGATTGTGATTTATTATTGACTACTTGTCGCAAAATACGATATGTAGCGCTATTTTAAAAAGTTCTATCTGCTAATTTTTCAAAGGTTGATTATTATTAATAATATCAACACAAAGAGATTGTATCTTTGTAAATGTTAAAAATAATAAATAAAAACGTTTCCAATGCTTGTATGTTGTCTTTTGATTTATTGAACTAATTAAAATACAATATATTTAAAATTTATAATTCTTCTTATGAATAAAGCGTACTATGCCATTGGACTTATGTCAGGTTCCTCCTTGGATGGCCTCGATATTGCTTATTGTCGGCTCAATTGGGAAAATAATCAGCTCAGCGAATGGAAACTCTTATTATCGGAAACGATTCACTATTCGGAGCTTTGGGTTAGAAGACTTAAAGCCCTTCCCCAACAGAATGCCCTAACTTTTGCTCAAACCGACATCTATTTTTCTTATTATTTGGGCGAATTAGTCAACAGTTTTATTAAAAAAAATCAAATTGGTCCGATTGATTTTGTGGCCTCTCATGGTCATACTGTTTTTCACGACCCATCGCGAAGGTACAGCATACAGATAGGTAATGGAAATGCGCTTGCAGCCACCCTTGGAAAGACCGTTATTTGTGATTTCAGGATGCAGGATGTGGCACTAAACGGAGAAGGCGCCCCACTCGCTCCTCTTGCCGACCTTTATTTGTTTCCAGGCTATGATTACTACATGAATATTGGCGGTATAGCCAACATCTCTGCCAATGTCTCAGGAAAATGGCTGGGCTTTGACTTAGCACCGGCCAATCAGGTATTCAATTTTTTGGCAGAAAAGGCAGATTTGAAATTTGACAAAGACGGAGAAATAGCCAGAGGAGGAAATGTGAACGCTGAGTTATTGGATACCTTACAAAAACTCGATTTCTTTGGAAAAGCATATCCCAAATCGATGTCTAATGAATGGATCAGGACGGAAGTACTGCCGCTTTTTACAGAGAGCGGGCTCTCACTTGAGGATCAGATGAGGACAGCAGTAGAGCTTAATGTAGCAGCCTCATTCGATGCCATCAAACTAGTACGTGACAATGAAAACTATCAGCCAGAAACATCGGGTTTATTGTTGAGCGGTGGCGGCTGTCACAATCTTTTCCTGGTGGAAAAACTCAAAGAAAAGCTATCGGAATTGAATATTGAGGTTCAAATACCCAAAAAGGAAATCATAGATTTTAAAGAAGCTATGCTGGTGGCACTCTTAGGTCTTCTAAGACTAAATGAAGTTCCAAATTCAATACCGGAGGTGACCGGCGCAAAAAAGGCAACAGTGAATGGTGGGGTGTATTTGGGGTAGAACAAAAACCCCCATTCATCATCTCAACAAATAAGTAGAAAATAAAATTATTTCATAGTTTTCTCCATCGTCAGCCACATCTTCTCAGCGGTGAGATCCCAGGAATATTTTTGTCTTTGAATCCTGCCTTTTTCAATAAGTTGCTCCCTAAGTCCCTTTTCGTTCCAAAGCCTGAGCATCTGCTCCGCGATGGAATCGACAGAATAAGGATCGGCCAACAGGCCCGCATTTCCGGCTACCTCTGGCATTGATGAAGTATTTGAACTAATGCTTGGCACATCGCAATACATGGCCTCGAGTATGGGGATGCCAAAACCCTCGAAGAGGGAGACATAGCTGAGCGCAAAAGCAGCAGCAGTAATTTTTGGTAGCTCAACAGCATCGGTATAACCCAGAAAAATCACCTCATCTCGGTAGCTCATTTTGGCCAACTGTTCCGCTACGTCACCACTTTGCCAGGCTATACGACCTGCGAGCAGCAGTTTCATATTAGTATCAGCTTTGCTTTTAAAGGCTTCGAAAGCCTGCAAGAGTCGCAGCACATTTTTACGCGGATGAATGGAGCCCACATACAAAAAATAGGGGCAGCCATTGCTGTATTTATCTTCTATTTTAACCCTTTTTTCGAGACTTAGCGGCACAAAGGACACATTGGCACCATCATACACCACATCAATTTTTTCAGGTAGCACCTGCAGATGATGTACAATATCATTTTTTGAATATTCCGAAACACTGGCGATATGAGCTGCTTTTTTTGCAAAGCGCGGCATATAGTGTTCGTAATGTTTTCGGTG
>CANETR010000198.1 GCA_947441325.1 Saprospiraceae bacterium | reverse complement strand
GTAAAAATTTAAAACTGTTTCAACAAAGGCTCTCCTTTGAGCAGTACTCATTTTAAGTTCAGCACTCATCTCGAGAGAATTTTCAAGAAAGAAAAATAGAAAAGCGTTTTGCTCGGGGCGAAAATAATAGGGATGTAGAGGCTGCTCTTCAGAGAACACAGCTTCCACATAATCGAAAAAAAGGTCTGAGCTTTCTTCACCACTAAAACCCAGATCGGGCATGATGCCGAGGTGAAGCGCAAGTTTTGATACAAATGAAAGATGAAAATTCGCTAGTCCGCCATCTGTGTTATCAAGCGTTTCGAAACTATGCTGCAAAAAATTATAAAGAGTTTCGTTTTCCGTTGATTCCTTAACTGTTTTTTGCACCACCTCCGTCATAAAAAGACCCAAAGAGCCCTTTATCATATTGAAAGGAATGTTTTGATAAACAATTTTTGGCTTTAGCTCTTTTACGCGATTCAAGTCTTTTTCCTCCTTATGGTACACTACCATTTCAACCCAGTTCATAGGACGTACCAATCCGTAGGCAATCTTAGCCTTCGATTGTCTAACCCCGCCCATGATATAGCTGCGCAAGCCAAACTCTTTGGTGTAAATTTCACAGATTACACTACTCTCGGAGTATTTCACTGTTCTCAAAATAATGCCCTGAAGGGTTGTGAGCATGAGTTTTTTTTAACTTAAGCAGCTCTTAAAGAAACTTTTGAACATAGTTTTGTTGTTCCCAAAAAGCGAATATAGTTCTTAAATATTTACAAAGCGCTAATATTAAAAAAGGATTATTATAAAAAGTGGGAAAAGTCTGATTTTTTTTGTAATTTTGCAAACCTATTCAGGGTTTTTCTCTAAAATGATTTACTAACCATTACCTACACCTAATATGGCCGACAAAAAGAGAATCTTAGTTGTTACTCAAGCATTCACCCCCTTCACTGAAACACTTTCTGAAATTGAGGAAATCGCTCATACTTACTCACAGTATATGCAGGACAATGGTATGGAGATCAGAATCCTTATGCCCCGTTTTGGCTGTATTAACGAGCGCAGACACAGATTGCATGAAGTAGTCAGACTTTCGGGAATGAATATTAGTGTAGACGACGAGGATTATCCTTTAATTATCAAAGTTGCTTCTCTGCCTGGAACACGTATGCAGATTTATTTCCTTGATAATGATGACTTTTTCAAACGTAAAAATATGTTTACCGACAATGACGGTAAGCCATATGCAGACAACACTGATCGTATGATATTTTTCTGCAAAGGTGTAATCGAAACGGTTAAAAAATTTGGTTGGGCACCCGATGTTGTCCATTGCCATGGTTGGATGACCAGTCTTTTGCCTGCTTATCTTAAAAATCATTACAAAAACGAGCCTATTTTCCAAAATGCCCGTTTTATCTACTCTGTATATAATGACAATCAAGATTTTGTTACTGATGATCCTGCCGGATTTGCTCAGAAAACAAAACAAAACCTTTTTAATGAAGAGACAATCGGTTTTTATCAAAACGAAGACAAAATTGATTTACACCAGGGTGCTGCACATTTCTCCGATGGAGTAATTCTTGCACATGGCGAAAATTCTTTTTCAACAACTTCACCTTTTATCAATCCAAAATCGGATATCAAAGACGGAGATTGGTCTGATTATGTCGAATTTTTTAATAATCTGATGCTGCAGGCAGAGCAAAGTGCCTAATTATTTATTGGCTTTTGACAAGCCTTTTGGGCTTAGAGTTCGTTTAAAGAATTAAATCAGAAGCTATTTTTTTAAATGTACAAAGCAACTTATGCAATATCGTTTTGAATCCCTGTTGTTCCTTCTTTTTGTAACAGCAGGGCTTCTTTCTGTAACAGGCTGCAGTAAGCCATCTGAATTGGGGCTTTCTTTGGTGGAAACAAATCCATCCGAACTGTTTTATACTGACACTGTCTCTGTAAACATGAGTACAGTAGCGACCAACCCTTTGCTTACCGATAGCCGCAGCCGTTGGTTGTGTGGCGCTTACATCGATCCAATTTTTGGCAAGACAAACGCTTCCATTTATACAAATTTTAGGCTCACAACTACAAATGCAACTTTTCCAGCTGCACAATTCGATTCTTTGGTGCTCAGTATTCAATATGACAGCTTAGGACATTATGGTGGCAATCCAAGTGCTTTTCCACAGCAGACCTGGGAAGTCTACAGAATTACCGAAACAATCACACCTGAACAGGATTATTATTCCGATAAAAGCTTTGCATTGGGTGACCTTTTGGCTACCCACACTTTTGTACCTCAGATTTTCGATAGCGTTTCTGTTCAAGGCGTGGTTCGGAGACCACATCTTAGAATTCGACTAGATGATGCTTTGGGACAGGCGCTGTTGAGTCCTAGTTCCAATATTTATGAAAACAATACCATTTTTAAAGATTTCCTGAAAGGAGTTTGCATTAAGCCTAAAGCAGCTAGCGGAAATTCTGCTGTTATTAGATTTTTGCCAACTGCTACGCTTACAAAGCTTACGCTTTACTACCGCGACAGTTCCAATGTTTCTCGTACTTATGACTATCTTTCAGATGGAGATTCAGAGTCCGTTTTATCATTTCAACATGACTACAATGGCACGAGAGTATTGCAAAATAATCAAATCGATACCTTTGTATATCTACAGGGCATGAATGGCGTTTCTGCAAAACTCGATTTTCCATTTTTGGAAAACCTGGGCAATGTTGTCATAAACAAAGCCGAGCTTTATCTTTACCCTGCCGGTGAAGAAGACAGAAACTACCCAATTCCAAACCAATTGTTCTGTCTGGAAAAAACAGCTGATGACAATTATTTGCTGGTAGATGATATCAGCAATTCCATCAACAGAAATGCTTTAAACCCTTATCTGATTTTTGGTGGCACCTTGAAATATGATGGCGACAAACGTTATTTCAGAATGAATTTGTCCAAATTTTTTCAAAGGATGGTGGACAATGAAACACTTGAAAAATCCGTTTACATTCAAACTGCCTCTGTTACAGAAGCCGGACGAATGTTATTGGCCAATGAAAAAAGTGAGTCTCTGAGAGCAAAGCTCTACCTTACTTATACAAAAAATAATCCGTAATTATAACATTTTCAATATCTTAGCTCAATTATGTGCGGAATAGTAGCTTACATTGGCAAAAAAGAAGCCTATCCGATTCTGGTTAAAGGATTGCAGCGTTTGGAATATCGTGGATATGACAGTGCCGGTGTTGCGCTGATGGAATCGGACGGAAGCAATGGTCTAAAAATTTATAAAAGAAAGGGTAAAGTAAAGGACCTGGTTGACTATGTATCGGGTAGTAACACCACTGGTACCCGAGGAATTGGCCATACCCGTTGGGCTACACATGGCGAACCCAATCACGTAAACGCACATCCACACCTGTCTGGAAACGGCAAATTGGCAATTATTCACAATGGCATTATCGAAAATTATGGCCCATTGAGAAAAATGCTTGAAAAAGCCGGACATGTTTTTAGCAGCGAAACAGATACAGAAGTATTGGTTCACCTCATTGAAGAAATCCAACAAAAAGACAGTTTGCCAATTGACGAAGCGGTAAGGGTTGCGCTTTCAAAAGTAGTTGGAGCCTATGCCATCGTAATTCTCGATCTCGAAGAGCCAAACAAACTGGTAGCTGCTCGCAAAGGAAGTCCATTGGTTTTAGGATTGGGCGATGATAAATCCCTTTATTTGGCTTCTGATGCTTCGCCAATTATTGAGTACACAAAAAATGTGGTTTATCTCAATGACGAAGAAATCCTGACAGCTTTTGAAGATGGAGAGTTTATTATAAAATCTATTGATAATCAAATTCAAACGCCTTTTATTCAATACCTCGAAATGGAAATCGAAGCCATTGAAAAAGGAGGTTTTGAGCATTATATGCTTAAAGAAATTTATCAGCAACCCGATACCATTGCCGATGCTATGCGCGGAAGGCTCAATGTGAAACAGGGTCTGATAACGCTGGGCGGTATTAATGAATTTGAAAACAGAATTATTAATGCCGATAGGATTATTATTGCAGCCTGCGGCACTTCCTGGATTGCAGGACTTATTGGTGAATACCTCATCGAAGACCTGGCGCGCATAAAGGTAGAGGTTGAATATGCCTCTGAATTCCGATACAGAAATCCAATTATCAGCAACAGAGATGTTGTACTTGCTATTTCTCAGTCGGGCGAAACCGCCGATACGATTGCCGCTATAGAACTTGCCAAGGAGAAAGATGCCTTGGTATATGGCATCTGCAATGTAGTTGGATCGACTATTGCCCGAATGACGGATGCTGGTTCTTATATTCATGCCGGACCAGAAATTGGAGTAGCTTCCACAAAAGCCTTCACCGGACAAATATCGCTACTGACGCTAATGGCCTTACAGCTTGCTCATAAAAGGGGCACCATTTCAAACTCATACTACTATCAGCTCTTAAACGAGTTGGAAAACATTCCTGCAAAGGTTAAAAAGGTACTAGAAAACGACAGTAAAATAAAATACATTGCCCAAATGTGGAAAGATGCAGAAAATGCACTTTATTTGGGACGAGGTTATAATTTTCCAGTTGCCCTGGAAGGAGCGCTCAAGCTTAAGGAAATTTCTTATATCCATGCCGAAGGCTATCCTGCAGCCGAAATGAAACATGGACCTATTGCCCTGATTGACGAAAACATGCCAGTAGTTGTTATTGCAACCAATGATAGTACCCGTGAAAAAGTAATCAGCAATATTCAGGAAGTAAAGGCACGAAAAGGCAAAATTTTGGCCATTGTAAAGGAAAACGATGAGACAATAGCAGAAATGGCCGATTATTTTATCGAAATTCCCGAAACCGAAGAGCCGCTCACACCGCTGCTCTCTGTTATTCCTCTTCAGCTGTTGGCCTACCACATAGCTGTTTTGCGCGGCTGCAATGTCGATCAGCCTCGTAATCTTGCAAAATCTGTCACAGTAGAATAAAAAGGCATTATTAACACATTATATGAATTATAATACAGCTAAAGAACCCATTATTGTCCGTGAATTTGGAAGAAATTTCCAAAAAATGATTCTTTTTGCCAAAGATATGCCCGAGCGCGAAAAACGTCAGGCTACAATTGAAAGAATTGTAGAATATATCCTGGATATGTATCCGGTTAACAACAGAAATATTGACGATTATAAAATTAAAATCTGGTCACATATCCTTCAAATTTGCGATTATGAATTGGATGT
>CANETR010000197.1 GCA_947441325.1 Saprospiraceae bacterium | reverse complement strand
GTGGCATTACCTATTCACTGGCCGACTCTGCCTTGGCTTTTGCCTCAAATGCACATGGCATAAAAGCACTTTCGGTAGAAACTTCAATTTCTCATCTCTTAGCGGTTCAAAGTGGCGATATTCTTACAGCAAAAGCTACAGAAGAAAGCTTGAGTAATAAACTTGGCCTCTATCATGTGAAAATAACCAATCAGCATGACAAAACCGTGGCTTTATTTAAAGGCACAGTTTACAGAACTTCAAAAGAATGGCTTTCCTGATTTTTTATTTATTTTTGACGCAACTTTCAAAGCTGAGCTGAAATTGTTAATTTTAATCTTTCATTGAAAAAATAACTCATAGATAATGAAAAATGCATATATAATCGACGGTTTAAGAACGCCCATTGGCAATTTAGGCGGAGCATTGGCCTCGCTAAGAGCCGATGATATGGCAGCCCTTGTTATAAAAGAACTTGTGGAACGCCATCCTGAAATTCCGTCTCATGCCTATGAAGATGTAATTTTGGGCTGTGCCAATCAGGCCGGTGAAGACAACAGAAATGTAGCCCGCATGGCGCTATTATTAGCCGGAATGCCTCAAACAGTACCCGGTGAAACCGTAAACAGACTTTGCGCTTCGGGAATGTCGGCTATAGCGCTCGCTGCAAAGAGCATTAAAGCAAGCGAAGGCGATTTATTTATTGCAGGTGGTGTAGAAAATATGACCCGCGGACCCTGGGTAATTTCTAAAACGAGTTCGGCCTTCGGTCGCGATGCGCAGATGTACGATTCCAGTTTTGGCTGGCGTTTTATTAATCCAAAAATGAAAGAATTGTACGGAGTGGATGGCATGGGTGAAACCGCCGAAAATCTGGTCGATTTGTACAATATCAGCCGCGAAGCACAGGATAATTTTGCATTATGGTCGCAGCAAAAAGCTACCGAAGCACAACGCAATGGTACTTTGGCCGAAGAAATTGTTCCAGTTCCCATTCCGCAAAGAAAAGGAGACCCACTTTTAGTAAAAGAAGATGAATTTATAAAGCCCGATACGACGCTCGAAATTCTGGCAAAACTCAAAGGCGCCTTCCGTAAAGAAGGTGGATCTGTCACTGCAGGGAATGCTTCGGGATTGAATGACGGAGCTGCAGCTGCTATCATAGCCTCTGAAACAGCTGTTGAACAATACGGTCTTAAACCAATGGCAAAAATCCTTAGCTCAGCTGTTATTGGTGTCGAACCAAGAATCATGGGCATTGGCCCCGTTCCGGCCTCACTTTTGGCGCTGAAGAGGGCAGGGCTCAGTATTAAGGATACGGATGTTATTGAAATCAATGAAGCTTTTGCAGCACAGGTGCTTGCCTGCACCCGACAATTAGGACTTAAAGACGATGACGCAAGAATAAATCCGAACGGTGGTGGTATCGCGCTAGGGCATCCGCTGGGCATGTCGGGTACGCGTATTGTGCTTGCTGCCGCTCGCGAACTGCAACGTAAAAATTTGCGTTATGCATTGGTAACCATGTGTATTGGGGTAGGGCAGGGATATGCTGTAGTAATTGAGTCTGTAAATTG
The DNA here is from genome assembly GCA_947441325.1 of Saprospiraceae bacterium. Taxonomy (GTDB): domain Bacteria; phylum Bacteroidota; class Bacteroidia; order Chitinophagales; family Saprospiraceae; genus Saprospira. The sequence continues at coordinate 3,695 of CANETR010000197.1, read as the reverse complement.
AGAAGACAGAAATCAGCATGGCTAAATACTCAACTTATGACGCTTTATCCTTTGAATCAGCAGCCTTAAAAAATTAAAATTCCCTTTCTCTCATGTCTTATATCAGCGATAAAAGTGTTCAGCAAATCTACGACACCATAAAGGTGGAGGATGTTGTGGGCGATTTTGTTCACCTGAAAAGGCGTGGAATTAATCATATAGGACTTTGCCCTTTCCATAACGAGAAAACGCCTTCATTCAATGTATCGGCGGTAAAGGGGATCTTCAAATGTTTCGGTTGCGGCGAAGGAGGCGATGCGGTGCAGTTTGTGATGAAGATCGAAAATCTGTCATATCCAGAGGCACTTCGCTGGCTTGCAAAAAAGTATAATATTCAGCTTGAGGAAATAGCCCCCTCGGCCGAAATACTTGAAAAACAACAGGCCGCCGACAGTTTGTACATAGTAAATGCCTTTGCACAAGAATATTTCCAATCGCAGTTATTCGAAACCGATTATGGAAAAAGCATAGGACTGCAGTATTTCAAGGAAAGAGGTTTGAGAGAAGAAACCATCCGCCGCTTCGGTCTCGGGTATTCAAATGGCATTAATTCAGACCTGGTGCAGACCTCAACAGGCAAGGGCTATAAGCTCGAAATTATGCAAAGTGCAGGCCTTGCGAGCAGCGCTGGTAAAGATTTTTTCCGACAGCGCGTAATGTTCCCGATACATAATATCAGTGGAAAGGTGCTTGGTTTTGGCGGCAGAACCCTGAGCACAGATAAAAAGACACCAAAATATCTCAATACGCCCGAATCGGAAATTTACCACAAGAGTAAAATTCTATACGGAATAAGCCAGGCCAAAAAAGCCATTTTGCAGGAAAACATGTGCTACATGGTAGAGGGCTATATGGATGTTATTACCCTCAGTCAGGCCGGAATTGAAAATGTAGTAGCCTCATCGGGCACCTCCCTCACCGTTGGTCAAATTCAGTTAGTCAAACGCTTTTCGCCCAATCTAACTATTTTGTACGACGGTGATGCTGCTGGTATAAAAGCTGCCTTGCGCGGGTTGGAATTGGTATTGGAACAGGATATGAATGTTAAGGTCCTGCTCATTCCCGACGGTGAAGACCCCGATTCCTATCTTCAGAAAGTAGGGGTAACAGCTTTCAGGGAATTTCTGCAAAAGGAAGCTGTAGATTTTATTTTGTTCAAAACCAGGCTTCTGTTAAAAGATGCCAAAAACGACCCGATGAAAAGGGCCGAATTGATCAAAGATTTGGTAGAAAGTATTTCTCATATTCCCGATACGCTTAAAAGATCGGTTTATGTTAAACAATGTTCAGATCTAATGGACATAGGGGAGCAGATTCTGCACAATGAAATCAATAAAAGAATCGCTTCAAAACTGAAGAAAAATCTTGAAGTTGAAAATAAAAGCGACAGACAGGATTCGGAATTACCAACCCCGCTTGAACCCGGTTTTGATGAAACGAGCATTTTTATCCCCGAAAAAAGCAGAGCACACGATTTTTTGGAAAAAGATATTGCCAGAATTCTCATCATGTTTGGCAATAAAGAGTTGACACAAAATGAGACAGTTGCGGAATACATACTGATCAATATGTCGGACATAATTGATGAATTCGATTCACCTATTTTTGCAGAGGTAGTCGAAATTTGTATTGAAACGCTATCTGCCGCTAAGGAATTGAAACCTGAAATTTTTATTCAGCATAAAAACCCCAAAATTTCAGAATTGGCTATCGATGTGATCAGTACACCCTATGAATATTCGGCGAATTGGGAGAAGCTGAATGTTTTTCTCAACAGTCAAAAAATGCCGGACGATAATCATGTTGCCGATGCGAAAAGCGGCATTTTACGTTTTAAGCTAAGAAAAATTGAAAGACTGATGGGAAAAAACCAATCCGAAATCAAAAAGGTACAAGATGAAGGGGGCAATTTGGAAGAAATAATGAAGCTGTTGAAAGTACAACAAAAGCTGATACTAATGCGTGGAGAGATTGCCAAGGAACAGAATACAGTTGTTTTAAAATAAATAGTAGTAACACACAATATTATTTTCATAATCATTTAATAATATGCAAGATATAACCAAACAAGGTCATGTCAGCCTTCATGTTGAAGGAGGAATTGGAACGATTACTTTTTTTCATCCGGCACACAATTCTATGCCTGGAAAATTATTGGCTGAGCTGACCGATACCATCACAAAAGCAGGACAAAACGCTGAAATAAAAGTGATTGTATTGCAAAGTGAGGGCGAAAAAACCTTCTGTGCAGGTGCAAGTTTCGACGAATTGATTTCTATAAAAGATACAGAAACAGGGCATCGCTTTTTTATGGGCTTCGCCAATGTTATCAATGCCTGCCGCAAGTGCCCCAAACTAATCATTGGACGCGTACAGGGTAAGGCAATAGGCGGTGGAGTGGGTATTGCTTCGGCAACCGATTATTGCTATGCAGTAAAATCAGCTTCGGCCAAATTGAGCGAACTGGCAGTAGGAATTGGTCCCTTTGTGGTTGGTCCGGCAGTACAGCGCAAAGTTGGACTTTCGGCCTTTTCGCAGATGGCCATCAATGCCACCAAGTTTTTCGATGCAGATTGGGCACGTGAAAAAGGCCTTTATGCCGAGGTTTTTGATACAGTTGACCAAATGGATACTGCTATTGGGGAATTGGCCGCAACCTTATCAAATTCGAGCCCCGAAGCTATGTCCGACTTGAAAAAAGTATGTTGGGAAGGCTGCGAAAATTGGGACGAGCTCCTTTCGACCCGAGCAGGCATAAGTGGAAGACTGGTATTAACAGATTTTACGGTAAATGCCATTAATAAATTTAAAGCTAAAGCTTAGCCATGATTTACGAATTCAACGGCTATCGCCCTGTTGTTCACGAGAGCAGTTTTGTGCACCCGCAGGCCAATGTTATTGGCAATGTAATGATTGGCGCTCATTGTTACATCGGTCCAGGAGCAGTACTGCGCGGAGATTGGGGTGAAATTCTTGTGGCCGACGGTTGCAATATTCAGGAAAATTGTGTGGTACATATGTTTCCCGGAAAATCGGCAGTTTTTGAGGAGGGCGCACACATAGGACACGGCGCAATCATACATGGCGCCAAAGTCGGCAAAAATGTACTCGTTGGTATGAACGCCGTTCTAATGGACGATGTAGAAGTAGGTGAAAATTCTATAATAGGCGCTTTATGTTTTGTGCCAGCCAATATGAACATTCCGCCAAAATCTCTTGTGGTGGGGAATCCTGCAAAAATCATCAAAGAGGTCAGTGATGAAATGATAGCTTGGAAAACGGAAGGCACTAAGCTTTATCAGCAATTACCAGGCGATTGTTATCAGACTTTAAAAGAATGTGAACCGCTTCGGGAAATTGATACGGACAGACCAAAAACGCAGGAGAATTTATTTAAGACCTGGAATGACCGAAAAAAATAATCAAAAATAATGTATTGAAAAAAAGGCTTCTTAGAATTTTCTAAGAAGCCTTTTTCTCTACCTTGCTATCACAATCTTTGAATTGTATTGCTGATCTTGATTTTTAATAGTCAGAAAGTAAACTCCTTCGTCTAGCTGACTTACTTCAATATCAATAGTTGTTTCGTTTGGATTGGTTTTCGTTTCCAAAACTACTCTTCCATAAACATCTGACAGTTGTATGATATTCTTTTT
>CANETR010000196.1 GCA_947441325.1 Saprospiraceae bacterium | reverse complement strand
GAGAAAACGCATCAGAAAATTAAAACAATCCGTCCGCTGAAAGATGGTGTTATTGCCGATTTTGAAGCTGCAGAACGCATGATTCAAGGCCTAATCGACATGATTCCAAATCGCCGCAAACTGCTGCGCAACATGCGCATGGTTATCTGTATCCCATCGGGTATCACAGAGGTTGAAAAACGCGCTGTATTTGATTCGGCAGAACATGTAGGTTCCCGTGAGACTTATCTTATTCACGAGCCTATGGCAGCAGCACTCGGCATTGGTCTCGATGTAACAGAACCTGTTGGTAATATGATCATTGATATTGGAGGTGGTACCACCGAAATTGCAGTAATTGCCCTTGCAGGTATTGTTTGTGATCAGTCAATCCGCACCGCAGGTGACGAATTTACCTTCGACATAGTTATGTACATGCGCCGTCAGCACAACTTACTTATCGGAGAAAGAACTGCTGAGCAAATTAAGATACATGTTGGTGCTGCAATCAATCAATTGGACAATGCGCCTGCAGACTATGCTGTAAATGGTCGCGACCTGATGACCGGTATTCCCAAACAGATTTTTGTCAGTTATACCGAAATTTCACAGTGCCTGGATAAGTCAATTTCTAAAATTGAAGAGGCCATTCTGAAAGCATTGGAAAGTACACCACCTGAACTTGCTGCCGATATTTATCGTACCGGACTTTACCTTACAGGAGGTGGTGCATTGCTTAGAGGATTAGACAAACGTATCAGCCAAAAAACAAAACTTCCGGTGCATATTGCCGAAGATCCACTGCGTGCTGTTGTTCGCGGTACGGGTATTGCACTCAAAAATATATCAAAATTTTCATTCCTGATTTCTCAAAAAAATCTTTAACCCACAAAGGGAATTTAATTTCCCAAGGGAGCTTTTGTACAGGATGTTGGAAATCAGTTTTGAGGTTTCCGACATTTTGTATTTTAAGCAACAGTGCATTTTATGAATAAAATAGTTGCTTTTTTATATCGTTTCAGCGGTTTGTTTGCCTTCTTAATTTTGGAATTTTTTTCCCTTTACCTCTATTTTACACAAAATATGAGTCAGGAAAAAACGGCCTTTATCAGTTCGGCTAATAGAACAGTAGGCAGTATATATGACTATACAAACAGATGGATGAGTTATTGGAACCTATCTTCACTCAATGACGCGCTTGCAAAGGAAAACGCCCTTCTGAAAATGCGCCTGCCTGAATCTCAATTCTCAAATCTTTCAGATAGCGGAACTGCTTTCAACGAATTCGACGAATTGCGCTATCAATACACGGAGGCGGTAGTAATCAATAATTCTGTAAGCCGAAACAACAATTATATCACCCTCAACAGAGGTTCCAAGCATGGCGTAAAATTACAAAGTGCTGTACTAAATGGGACCGGCGAAGGGGTTGTGGGGGTAATTGTAGCAGTGTCGAGTCATTTTTCAACTGCAATGTCTGTCCTACATCAGGAATCGAGAATAAGCGCTAAAATAAAAAGAAATGGTTTTTTTGGTTCGGCAGTTTGGAATGGCAAGGACTCTCGCCGTCTCTATCTTGACGCAATACCCAAACATGCCAAAATCATGAAAGGAGACAGTGTTGTAACAAGTGGCTATTCTACCATTTTTCCCGAAGGGATAATTATAGGCACTATCGATACTTTTTCCAACCAAACGGGAACGAATTTTTATGAAATTGGAGTTTCCTTATCAGTTGATCTTAATAGCCTTCAATATGTTTACATCGTAGATGATATGATGAAAAATGAACTGAAACAACTGGAGGAAAAAATAAAAAAATAAAATGTTTAGTAACGTTTATGCTGTCAACATATTCAGGTTTTTGTTACTATTGCTCATTCAGGGTTTAGTACTGCAACACATTGGGTATAAAAATATCTATGTCTTTATTTATCCATTGTTTCTTATGCTGCTTCCATTAGAAATACCACATGGGCTTTTGGTTTTTTTGTGTTTTCTAATGGGTATCTCTGTTGACATTTTTTACAATGGCTTTGGGCTTCATGCCTCAGTAATGGTGGCTATAGCTTTTGCAAGACCGCTTATTTGCGGGCTTATGGAACCAAGGGGTGGATTTGAAGTTGGACAGTCACTTAATGCTAAAAGTTTAGGGCTACGATGGTTTATGAAGTATAGCGCCGTCATTTCACTGATTCATATGTTTTTGATAATTCTGCTCGAAGAGCTAAGCTTGAGTTGGTTTCTACTCGCAAGGGTTATTATCGGCTTTTTATTGTCTATGCTTGTTATTGTACTTTATCAATTTATTTTTAATCCCAAAGTATAATTATGTCAAACGATCTGTTTCAGTCAAGACAAAAAACACTGCAGGCTGTTGTCATTATTTTGGGCATAATCCTTTTGTTTCGTTGTTTCCAACTTCAAATTTGGGATGAATCCTATCAGCAAAAGCAGAGTTTCAGACAAATCATAACTCAGTACCCATCTCGTGGACTCATTTATGACAGAAATGACAGTCTCTTGATTTATAATATAGCCCTCTATGACCTACAGGCAACTTACGAATCGGTGCGAAGGGGGAATATTGATACTTTAAAATTTTGCAGACTCTTGGGTATAACACCCGACCAGTTTAATTCAAACATGGAAAAGGATTGGTCCGACATCAAGTTTTCCAAGAGAAAGCCTTTCGATTTCATGACCAAACTAAATCCCGACAGCTTTGCCAGGTTCGAAGAACATCTTTTTGAATTTCCAGGCTTTGAAAGCATTATCAGAAATGTTCGGGGTTATCCTGTCAATATAGCTTCACATATTTTGGGTTATATCAGTGAGGTTACAGCAACTCAAATTGACAAAAACAAAGACAATTACAAACAGGGCGACTATATTGGAGCCAGCGGCTTAGAACTTTCATATGAAAAACAACTCATGGGAGAACGTGGCGAACGGCATGTTTTAAAAGATAAATGGGGTAAAATTCAAAGTCGTTACAAGGGAGGCAGTCTAGATAAAAAAGCAAGGTCGGGCTATGATCTTGTTACTACAATCGATATTACGCTGCAACGTTATGCCGAGTCGCTAATGCAGAATAAAATTGGCGCAGTGGTAGCAATTGAGCCTTCAACCGGCGAAATTTTAGCCATGGTCAGTGCCCCTACCTTTGACCCTTCCATCCTCGCCATCGACAAAAACAGGGGTGCTGCCTTTGCACAACTTGCTGCAGATTCAAGCGATCCTTTATTCAACAGGGCACTTATGGCGCAGTATCCACCAGGTTCTATTTTTAAAACTGTCCTTGCAGCCATCGGACTCCAGGAGGGAGCAATCAAACACGACGAGGGAATGACCTGTCCAGGCGCTTTTGTCTTGGGAAATTTAAGAGTAGGATGTCACGGACATGGTGCCGCTTCTAATGTTCCAACTGCCATAGCTTATTCCTGCAACAATTATTTTTGCCAGACTTACAGAAATATTGTGAATTTATACGGCTATGATTTCCCCGAAAAAGGCATGAACAAACTCATTGAACACCTCAATGCTTTTGGTTTGGGCAGAAAAGTAGGCGTTGATTTACCTGGCGAAATGGCTGGCAATATTCCAAGTATAGCATATTTCGACAAAAGATATGGGAAAGGCCGCTGGCGTTTTTCTAACTCTGTTTCTATTGGAATCGGACAGGGAGAATTACAAATTACACCCCTTCAAATGGCCAATATTACCGCAATTATTGCAAATCGGGGTTATTATTACATACCGCATCTTGCTAAAGAATTCAAGGGCGATAAAAGTGATGTCTTGAAAAAATATCGTGAGAAACAATTTACAAAGGTACATCCCCGACATTTTGAATACGTTGTGGATGGGATGGAAAAAGTTGTCATTGCGGGTACAGGAATTCGTGCCTCCATTCCCGATATTTCCGTCTGCGGAAAAACTGGTACTGTACAAAATCCACATGGTATAGACCATTCAACATTTATCGCCTTTGCGCCCAGGGATAACCCCAAAATTGCCATAGCGGTTTATGTAGAAAATAGCGGTTACGGCTCAACCTTTGCTGCCCCTATTGCCAGTCTCATTATTGAAAAATATCTAAGAGGAGAAATCCAGTCAGAATCGAGAAAGGCTCTGGAATCTTCCATGCTCAATGCAAATCTGATGAACAAAATTATCTCATTAATGAGTAAGAAAGCTGAAAAGGAAGAAAAAACGGAAGTAAACAACTGATTTTATGCAAAAAGAAATATTCAATATCAATCCGCTTGTAAAAGCAGAGATACAGGGTGAATTGAGCAGAATTGCCGAGGAGAATAATATTCGAATCCTATATGCCTGTGAAAGTGGCAGTCGCGGTTGGGGCTTTGCATCGCCCGATAGCGACTACGACGTCAGATTTATTTTTCTGCATCCTACAAGTTGGTACCTTTCAGTTTTACCTCAGGATGACGGCATGGATCTTTTTGTCGATAAAGAACTGGATATCAATGGATGGGACATCAGAAAAGTTCTAAGATTACTCATAAAATCGAATGCCACACCTTTCGAATGGTTACAGTCGCCTATCGTTTATCAGACCGATGAAGATTTTAAAGCCGCCTTGTGGTCACTCTCTCAGCACTTTTTTCAAGCACGTTCAAGCATTCATCATTACCTTGGGCTCGCCAAAAATTCTTTTCGCAAAGGTCTAGTCAACGAAACGGAGATTAATGTGAAGAAATATTTCTATGTTTTGCGCCCTTTGTTGGCTGCCATGTGGATTGCAGAACACAAAACTGCTCCTCCAATGACCTTTGTCGATTTGGTGCCCGTTTTATCCTCCGTTCCTCATATTGAAAGTATTGTGATGGACCTTTGGGAGCAAAAACTACAACTGAATGAAAAAGACAACATTCGACTTATTCCAGAATTGAACGATTTTGTTCAGCAACAGATTGTAAAATGTTACTCAGTTGCAGACAATACAGAGGAAACTGCCATTAAAACTGATATGCTAGATGCTTTTTTCAGAATGGTTATTCAAACTTATAACGGAGATTACTAGTTACGAATGAGCAATACCCCCAGAAACCAACTTGTTGAATTTAAAAGCTATGACCCCGTTATCATAGCACTTTGCCTCTTGCTCATGCTTATGGGCTGGACTATGATTTTTGCGTCTGAATACAATCCCGATACATTCAAAAGTATATTTAACTTTGAAAAAAGTTACGGAAAACAATTATTATGGATTAGTGTAGGTTTAATTACTATTGGACTCATTCAATTCAT
>CANETR010000195.1 GCA_947441325.1 Saprospiraceae bacterium | reverse complement strand
GAACAATCAATTGACACCATCAGCATGGATGATGTACTAGATCTTTTCAAGTTTCCAAAAACATTGGGACAACACAAAGGATTCGAAGTATCGGTAAACGAGGGAAGATATGGTCCTTACGTCAAGTTTGACGAAAAATTCATCTCACTGCCTAAAAATGCTGATCCAAACAGTATCAGTTTTGAAGACGCAATTGAACTGATTGATGCGAAACTGGAGGAGGATGCTCCTGTTGGACATTTCCGAGGCTTGCCAATCAGCAAAGGAAATGGTCGTTTTGGCCCCTTTGTAAAATGGGACAAACTTTTTGTTTCCATCACCAAGGGTTCAGGCTTTCAGTTAGAAACGATTACAGAATCGCAAGCGGTTCAGCTCATAGAACAGAAAATAGAAAAAGAGTCGCAGAAATACCTCAAAGAGTGGCCCGAATGTGATCTCTTTATCGAATCAGGCCGTTGGGGCCCCTTTGTCCGCTCCGGCAAGAAAGCCTACAAGCTGATAGATGCCAATGGTAAAAAAATTACTGCTGAAGAGGTGGCAACACTTACGGTACAACAAGTAACAGCGATAGTTGAAGAGCAAGGAGGTAAGGTTAAAAAACCTAAGGCTTCGAAAACAAAGAAATAATTCGAAAAGAGGTGCTCAAAAAGTACCTCTTTTTATTTTAAGTAGTCGTGCAATAATAATAATGCCTTTCTTGAAATCTACTGCAAGCAATAAAGACTAGGATTTTTTTCTATAATATACTTCGCAAATCTGTTTTTCCGAGGAAAAAAATCCGTATTGAAGATCTGTGTAAATCAGTATTTGCAGTTATATCTGTGTTTTATGATAATATTAAAACACGGATTTACAATATGATAATACTGAGCCACACGGATTTTGATACTCAAAATACTGATATTTTACTTCGTAAAAAGCGGATTATCCACGCTAAAAACTAAAACTTTGATTTGCAAAATATATCACTATTTATGCTGTAATACTTATTCCAAATCAATTATTTTGATCCATCCTACCTGGGGGCTCTGCGCAATTTTTTCAACCCTGAGCCATCCTTTTTTTTCCTCGAGGATGCAAATAACATCGCCTCTTTTGAACGACTGACCAATTTTCATCCCATCTAAGGGTTCAGACGATATTTCAATTGAGTTCTTTTCAACTGTTTTAATAATTTTCCAGTTGTTAATTTTAACTAAGGGAAGTTTTTGTGCAGATTTAAATAGTTGAACTGCACAGCCTGTAGGATTTCCATTAAATTGAATCCAAACTGCATCTTTTTCGGCAGTGAACTTGCCTTCACCTTTCTGTGTTGAACCTATCTGTCTCCAGCTTAGTGTAGTTTCGACAGAGAATTTAGAAAATTCAGTTTCTATAAAATAACAGTTTTGCCCCTTTGCAGTGTACAAAGCCGAAATTTTATTACTATCGATGGCAAGTATGAGATTTTCATAATTACCTGCTTTCAAAATCATATCCTCAGGCGAGGATTGATTTATTTTTAGTTCATCGCCGTGATCGCCGGGAACATCGACATAGCCGCTTTTATCCGGGCCGCATGAACAAAAAATTAATATGAAAAAAAAAATTACCTGGAGTTTCAATAAAGACATGACTAATTATCGCCGTTAACTGCCTGTACAGATTTGATTTCGGGGATGGCAGATTTAATGGTAAATTCAATTCCGGCTTTCATGGTCATAGCACTCATTGAACAGGTTTCGCAGGTGCCAATCCATTTTACCAATACACACATATCGTCTGTAATATCAACAACTTCGATATTGCCACCGTCGGCTGCGAGATGCGGCCTGATGCCTGTAAGTGCCTGATCAACACGTTCTAGTAAAAGTGGTTTGTTCGTTATCATATAAAGCGAAAATCAAATAATTATCAAAGATACAGATTATTATCCAATCTAATTCAAAATGACTTTAAATTAACTTGTTTCGAATCTTTATTATAACTAAACAAGCATGCCTGCAATTACAGCAGTGAGAAAACAGGCAACAGTACCACCTATAAGTGCCAATATTCCAAATTCGGATAATTCTTTTCTTCTGCTTGGCGCCAATGCCCCAATTCCACCAATTTGAATACCAATGGAAGCAAAGTTGGCAAAGCCACAAAGCGCGTAGGTGGCAATTATTTTTGACTTTTCGCTAATAGCATTTTTAAGATTTGGAATGTCGGCATAAGCTACAAACTCATTTAAAACTGTTTTTTTACCCAGTAATTGCCCAACCAGAAGCACATCCTTGGAAGATGTTCCTAAAAGCCAAGCAACCGGTGACATTATAAGACCTATGAGGTATTCAATATTAAACCCTGCAAAACGTCCTTCTGTAATTTTTTGGATGTACATATTCAGAGACATATGCTGAATTTCGTAGGGTTTTGGCACAAAGGTTTTATCTGTTTTGTGGTTTAGTATCCACTGTTGCGTCTCCGAATTCCAACCGAGATAGGTTTCGGCAGGCAAATCATTATATCCATAAAAGGCAAAATTGCCCGATGTAGACCAACCAATCATTTCACCAATTGTACCACCCACAATAGCATTGAGCATTGCCATCAGTGCGGTGAAAACAATCAGCATTGCAGCAACATTCACAGCCAATTTCAAACCATCTGATGTGCCTATTGCAATTGCGTCGAGGAGATTATCTCCAAGTTGTTCTTTGGGTATTACTATTTCTCTTCTGATATGCTCATTTGTCTCGGGATACAACATTTTTGCAGCTAAAATTGCGGCTGGTGCCGACATGATGGATGCAGTAAGTAAGTGCGTTGCAAATTCCTGGCGGGCAACAGGGTCATTACCGCCCAAAAAACCTACGTAGGCTGCCATCACACCTCCGGCTATGGTAGCCATACCGCCCACCATCAAACAAAGTAGCTCCGATTTTGACATGTCATTCAAAAAAGGCTTAACCAAAAGTGGCGCCTCTGTCTGACCAACAAAAATATTGGCCGCTGCCGACATGCTTTCTGCACCGGATAATCGCATAAATTTATTCATTACCCATGCCAGGCCATAAACTATTCTTTGTAGAATACCCAAATAGTATAAAAGTGCAGACAAAGCAGAGAAAAATATTATCGTTGGCAGTACATTCACTGCAAAGACATAACCTACAGAATCATTATTTAACAATCCTCCAAAAACCTGTTTACTTCCTTGTGCAGTAAAGTCAATAACATACAAGAAAACACTGGATATTTTGTCAAAAACATACCTGACTGAGGGAATTTTTAAAATAGCCAATCCAAGCAAAAACTGCATTAGCAGAGAAACTCCTACCAATTTCCAATCAATTGCTCTTCTGTTATTGCTCAACAGGTAAAGAAAGCCAATTAGGAAAGCCAATCCCAAAATACCGCGCAAATAATCCATAAATAGTATGTATTCAAATAAGCAAATTAAGGTTCTAAGTTCATAAAATTTCCTTTGAAATCTAATGAGGCTGGGAAATTATAAAACTAATTTAACAATGCCAAAAAAAACAGCTTAGTCTTTAAAGATAATCGTTTTTCGCAGAATCATATTTGCCAAAAATTACTTTTTTACAATTTAAATTAGAATAAATTATACATTCTATTAACTTTGTAGGTTGAATTAAAACACACCTTAAATCCTTCGGACAAAATATCTTTTTATGAAAAAATTTTTGATTGCAACAGCGGTGATAGCAGGTTCTTTTACCGCAGTCAACGCCCAAAATCAACATTCCGATTTTGCCAATAAATTGAAACCGGAATATAAACTCAATCTCAACAATCAATCTCAAGAAAAGACTGCAGTTAACATAAAAAAAACTGCTACTGAGCTTGACAATGAACTGAAATACTTCAATATTCAGCAAAAAAATGTCGAGCAGGAAATTGCCAGAATGGATGCCGATGGCATATCAAAAGAGGATAATATGTATGTAAAAATGCAGCTGTCGCTCAAATACATAAAAGGTCAAATTGCCGGCAGAGAGAAATATCTGCAACGTTACCAATCGAAATAATCAGCCTTAAAAACAAGCGTCATGAAAAACACATTCAAACTTTCACTGATATTGCTGCTCCTGTTTTTAGGCAATTCAGTAACTTATTCTCAGGGCACAAACTGTAATACAGCAACCCCTTTCTGTTCCAATGGTCTCGACCCCTACCCTGCCGGTGTTAACAATCCCGCAGCGCCTTTAGGAAACAACTACGACTGTCTTTTTACACAACCAAATCCAGCATGGTTTTATCTGACAATATCTAGAAACGGTGCCATAGACTTTACTTTGGACAATACTGCCGGTGTTGATATTGACTTCATTCTGTATGGCCCATTTCCAAATATTGCAGCTGCTGTAACCCAATGTGGTAACCTTGGTAATGGCGGCGCAAGTGGTGCTGTTGCAGCCTGTTCTTACTCTGGTTTCGCTGTTGAACCCGTGAATGTAGCAAATGTTCAGGCAGGCCAGGTTTACATCCTGCTCATCACCAACTTTTCTAATCAACCTACCGATATTTTTGCAACACCAAACTCTGGTAGTGGAGACTATGCCTGCGATTGTGAAACTTCTGCACATTTTACCGAAGCACCTGCGGGTTTCAATGATGCTGTTTTACTTGATACTACTGAATATTCTGTTGACTTTGCAGTCTGTTCTGGCGATCAGGTCGGTTTTACGATCGATGTTGCTGCCGACAGTTTAAGCGATTCACTTGGCATTTATCTTCCTGCTACCAATTTAGGAGATGTTTTTGGACCGGGCAATGTCACCGTTTTTGGACCAATTTATCCAATCACAGGGCGTTACGATACTGCAAATTTTGTGGTAATAATCAATACTACTCCGGATAATATCGGCCAGAATCAGGCAATATTCAGTGTGCTAAATAGTGGCTGCATACAGGACCTAATTATAAATGTAAATGTTATAGGTGTAGATGGGGCCATAAGCGATACAACGGTATGCGCTGGCATTTCACAACCCATACAACTTTTTGGAAATACAACTGCGCTGGCTGGTGGAGCCTTCCAATGGTCCCAAGTATCGGGGCCGCTTTGCAATATAACAGGGCCGACGACCCAAAATCCTTTAGTAACAGTGCCCGCGACAACAGTAGCAGGCGACTCGGCAGTTTTTGCAGTCAGTTTTCAATCTGCCCCTGACACACTCTCTGGATTAAGCTGTACCTCCAGCGATACTGTGGTGGTTTACTTTGTAGCTACACCACTTTCTGTTCAGGCTGCTGCTTCCGATTTTTCACTCTGTCAGAACGGCTT
>CANETR010000194.1 GCA_947441325.1 Saprospiraceae bacterium | reverse complement strand
CTACTTGAAGATTGTTGAAGATGTAGATAGGAGTCAGTAGAATTTAGCAGCTTTTTTGGAAGCGGGAATATTTTCTTTCAACAGGGTTGTTTTTCAAACAGCGCGGACGTCACGAATCTTCGCAGATTTTCAAAAGGCTTTAGCCTTTATGAAAAAAATCAGCAATAGAGCGCGGGGTTTTAACCTCGTCCTTCTCCGCATCAATCAGTATAATCCGCCGAGGGCAAAGTCTTATCAGTGGTTAAATTTTATTTTTCACCACTGATGTTCTCCAAACAGCGCGGATGTCACAGATCTTCGCAGATTTTTTTTCTGATTCCTTCAGAATACGCTGATTTTCCGCAGGCACAGTAATCAGCTCTAATCCGTTTTGGTGTAAGCAATCTGCAAACCCTTATCTGTGTAAATCCGTATAATCTGCCGAGGGCAAAGCCTTATCCGTGGTTAAATTCTCTCTTACTTTTTTCATCTCGTCAGAAACTGACGAGACAAAAAATCTAGTCCTCAGCAAGGCGTTTTTGGGTCAAAAGCCTTAGTTAATTACTTTGTGGCTTAATAAGGAACCCAAAACCGGAAGCAGCATCTGTTATCTATGTCTACTGCTCCTTACCATTTCTTCTAAACCTAAACAATACCAATGCCAGCCGATGCTGCTTCCATACGCTGGTGCTTCAGACATTTAGAAGCGGTGCCTGCGGCGCTTTTTTTCTTTTTCAAAAGGCCCTCGAAAGCTTTCGGGGCCTTTATGAAAAAAATCAGCAATGGAGCGCGGGGTTTTCCTCGCACTGAGCCTGCGCGGGATATTTTGTAAAAATCTATATGATATGTGTAGGACAAAGTCCTATCCCTAGTTAAATTTTATCCTCACCGCAGCTGTCACAGATTTTCAAGTTGCTATTTTACCTTATTTCCTTCCGAAGTCCGCAGGAATTTCACCCCAATCTTCCGTCTCCCATTTGATGATGGGGTTAGAATAACTGTTATGCTGCAGCCAGTTTTCGGCTCTTTGAATCAACTCATAAAGTTTTGCCGTTTTGGCATTCTGTTCCAATTTGGTATTGGCTTTTTTCTTTTTTACCCAGCCCATTGCTGTGACTGAATCGCTATAAATTGGCCTGTTATTTAAGCCTTTTTGTTTGAAAAGCGCAAGGGCATGAACAATAGCCAGAAACTCGCCTATGTTATTAGTGCCCATTAGAAAAGGACCCTGATGAAAGATTTTTTCTTTGGTTTTTGTATCAACTCCCTGATATTCCATCAGACCAGGGTTTCCACTACAGGCGGCATCTACAGAGATACTATCCCATAAAATAGCATTTTTACTTTTAAGGGTTTTATTGACAGGGCTAGATTTGTTTACTGTTTTCTTTTGAATAAAATCCTCAGGTTTTCCGGCATAAGCTTTTTCAGCCTCTGTTTTTGATTCGAAAGATTTGTAGAGGGCAGTTTTTACCCCATGAATCTGCTCCTGACATTCCTGCCAACTTGTGTAAATGCCGGGTTTTTTGCCCTGCCAAACTACATAAAACTTTATTGATTTGGACATCTTACTTTTTTTCTTTTCCCACTTCAAAACTGTAGGCGGCAACAGCTTTGATTTCTTCTACTGTGAGTACACCTTTGTAGGGCTGCATAGCACCTTTCCCATTCGTAATATGTTTGATACGATCCTCTAGATTCAGTTGAGATTCCGGAATGGATTTGGCGCCGTTCAGTCCCATTCTTCCATCAACCCCATGACAACTCACGCAATGTTTCTTAAAAACGGCATAACCCGATGCTTTTTTCTCGGAATTATCAGCTTTTTTTGACCCGCAGGCAATAATAAGTACACTTAGAAATATTGAGGTAAAAATAGCAATGATTTTCATTTGTAAGTTGATTCTGATATTGGTTTAAAAATTGTCAGTCTTTCTTTTTGCCTTTAGGATGTGCCATTTCGTAGACTTTTTTCAGGTTTTCGATAGAAGTATGCGTATAAACCTGAGTCGAAGCAAGACTACTGTGACCCAATAAATCTTTGATGGCATTTAGCTCAGCTCCATTATTAGAAAGGTGTGTGGCAAAGCTGTGGCGCAAAACGTGCGGACTGCGTTTTTTGGCAGTGGTTACAGTCGATAAGTATTGTTTTACTTTATTGTAAACAAATTTGGGGTAGAGCGGTTCACCCCGATCGGTAAGAATGACCTCTTTCAGGGTTAGCTCCGGGAAAAGGTCGATGACCATTTCCTTATACTCATCCAAAGTTTTTTCGATATGGGGTAATAAGGGAACGATTCTCATTTTATTGCCCTTACCAAAAATCCGGACATTGTGATTTGAACGGTCTATATCACTCCAGCTGAGGTTCATCAGCTCACTGCGGCGCATACCAGTGGTGTAAAGGAGGTCTATCATAAGATAATCTCTCAAACCCTCGTAACCCTCAGGAAAACAGATCCGCTCAAAGAGTTGATCCATACGCTGTTCATCAACAAAAACCGGTAACCTTTCACCTTTTTTTGGTAGGGTAATGGATGTCATTGGATTGAGGCTCATATGCCCCTGCTGTCGCATAAATTTATAAAAGGATTTTAAGGAAGATGCTTTGCGATGAATACTGCTTGCACTTTTTTTCTCCTGAAGAAGAGAAACAAGCCAAGAACGAATATGCATCGATTTTACCTCTTGTAAGTCCTTCAATTCATATTGAAACTCTAAGTAATCAGCAAATTGATCCAAGTCAGTACGGTAGGAGAGACAGGTATGGGGCGAATATCGCTTTTCGTACTGTAAGTGCTTGATAAAGAGTTCAATCATGTTTAATTTGGATTCAAGACTAGTCTATTTCTTCCAAGAATTCCAAGAATTCACTAAAATTATCCAAAACTACCACATTTTCTGGTAATAAATGTGTTTTTAGAACTGCTCTTGAGCTGACGATTATCTGTAGTTCAGGGTACACTTCGCCTAATTTACTTAAAAACTCCTGCGGATTATTTTTTGAACTGCCCTCCGAGAGCATCACATATAAACAGTTGGGATTAAAAACAGCGTAGGCAGCAGCTAAATTTTTTAGATTGATGCCCTTACCCAGATACATTGTTTTGCAGCCTTTTGATCTGAACAGATAATTAACAACTGTGAGCATTAGTTCCTGATCATCAGCAAATGGTTCGAACAGAATCGCCTTTGGCCTCAAAGCAGCCTTATCAGCATCGGGAACAGCTAAACCTTCACTGTGAGCAGCAATTTTTTGCCTGATAAGATGATTGATAAATTGCTCATTCGCAGCGCTTATAGAACCTGTAAGCCAAAGTAAACTCAATTTTTCAAGAAAAGGCAAAATGATACCCAAAAGCGCCAGGTCGAAACCATCCTTTTCAATTACAGAATTTAAGGTGTGTTCAAATTTTTCCTCACTCAATTCTATCATGGCCATGGTTAAGGCCTGAAGTTGATTGGAGTTTTCCAGGGTATCCTGAGAAATAGAAGCGACCTTTTTACTGATATCAACCCGCGACATTTTCGAAATCTTAGAAATGCGAAGGCCATTCCTATTCAGGAAGGCTACATTGAGCAAGTACTGCAAGTCATCATCGGTATAATACCGTATGTTGGTCGTAGTGCGTTTAGGCTCTATGATATGATAGCGCTGTTCCCAAATTCGGATAGTATGGGCTTTTATTCCCGATAATTTATCTAAATCCCGGATAGAGTAATTAGCCAAAGTCTTGTGAAATTAGTTTTATCTCTTAAGTGTATAAATATTTTTTATAATTGACATAAAGGTCACAGTCATAAAAGGTAAAGATATGGTAGATTGTTTAAATTATCGACCAATTATATCAAAAAATGTTAAACATTAACAAACAAAAAAAGGACTGCAAATTTGCAGCCCTTTTAAATTATAAAATTTTCTATATTATTTTTTGATAAAAGTCAACATTTGACCGCTCGAATCTAAATCGACAAATATGCTGTCGCCAGGCAAGAAAGTTCCTGCCAATAGGGCTTTCGAGAGTTCGTTGACCAGTTCACGCTGAAGTACGCGCTTCATCGGACGGGCACCAAATGCTGGCTCATAACCCAAATCTGCCAGGTAATCAACTGCTTTCTGACTAAGCTCAAGTTGGTAACTCTGATCGGTAAGTCTTTTGGTCACACCTTTAATGAGCAACATCAGAATCTGTTTGATTTCTGCTTTGTTCAACATGGTGAACATGACTGTTTCATCAATCCTGTTCAAAAATTCAGGACGGACATGTTTTTTTAATTCTTCCAAGACTTCCAATTTTGTTGTCTCAATAATGGACAAACGTTTGGTATTGTCAACATCTTCCAAGCCATCAAAATTTTCAGCGATGATATTAGAACCCATATTCGTGGTCATGATGATGATCGTGTTTTTGAAATCGGCCACGCGCCCCTTATTATCGGTAAGTCGTCCATCATCAAGCACCTGAAGCAGGATATTGAAAGTATCGGGATGGGCTTTTTCTATCTCATCCAAAAGGATGATAGAATAAGGTTTTTGACGTACCGCATTGGTTAGCTGTCCGCCTTCTTCATAGCCTACATAGCCCGGAGGAGGACCAATAAGTCTCGAAACAGACTGTTTTTCCATGTATTCCGACATGTCGAAACGGGTAATTGCCCCCTCGTCATTGAACAGAAATTCTGCAAGTGCCTTTGCCAACTCGGTTTTACCTACACCAGTTGTTCCCATAAAGAGGAAGGAACCGATAGGTTTTTTGGCATCCTGCAAACCGGCACGGCTACGGCGAACGGCATCGGAAATAGCTTCAACAGCATCGCGCTGCCCAATAATCCTTTTCCCGATTTCATCCTCCATACGCAGCAGTTTTTCCCTTTCGCTTTCGAGCATACGGTTTACTGGTATGCCGGTCCAACGGGCTACAACTTCGGCTATATCATTGGCATCGACCTCTCCGTCGGTAAGCCTTTTATCTGGAGCAAGTTTGGCCAATTGCTTTTGAGCATTGTCCAAAATAATTTCCTGTTCTTTAATTTTTCCGTACTCAAGTTCGGCAACCTTGGCATAATCGCTTATACGGCGGGCTTCGTCGGCCAATATTCTGAATTCTTCAATTTTGGCTTTGCAGGACTGAATAATATTAATCAATTCTTTTTCGGCCTGCCAGGCAGCTTTCAGCTGAGTGAGTTCCTCTGAAAGGTTGGCAATCTGTTCATTCATTATTGCTAAACGTTTCTGATCTCCATCTCTTTTCACTGCTTCACGCTCAATTTCGAGCTGACGGACTTTTCTGTCTAGCTCGTCCAGTTTTTCTGG
>CANETR010000193.1 GCA_947441325.1 Saprospiraceae bacterium | reverse complement strand
TCACGCTGTGCATATATTTTTACAGACTCACCATTTACAGTGATGGCATCTTCACTTGCTGTTACCGTAGCGTCAAAACGGCCTTGTGCACTGTCATACTTTAATAAGTGTGCAAGTACCTGCGGGCTTGTAAGGTCATTGATGGCAACGATTTCGATACCATCCATGTTATATATCTGACGGAAAACTAGGCGGCCAATACGACCAAATCCATTGATTGCTACTTTAACTGTACTCATTTGATTGCTTATTTATTTGTGTAATAACGTAAAGAAGATGCAAATTTACGCCGAATAGCAGAAATTGCCCTTTTTTTTTAAATATAAATGAGAAATATTTGGGCGAGAAACCTTCACGCCTTATTTTTGCGTCCCGAATGACACATTTGGTCCCGGAGCGTTCGTCTAACGGTTAGGACCTCAGGTTTTCATCCTGGTAATACGGGTTCGATTCCCGTACGCTCTACGAAACGAGAATCAAGGCTACTTCCAACGAGGTAGCCTTTCTCATTTTCCTCCGAAACCCTTGCTACACTTGAGATTAGAGAGACCACACTATTCACTCTTGGAGTTCGAACTCGCTTATTTTCCTTATCATACCTCATTCCCTCTGGGAATAGCAAATATTGTAATCGTTGCTTATCATCATAATCACAGGAAACCCATAACTGCAAAGGATCTAGTAAAATTTCCAAGCCATTTTTAACGGCTTTTTCTAAGTTCGAACTCTTAAAATCACATTTGACGTTTTCCTCCTCTAATTGCTTCTTTTCATCCAAGTATTTAAGACGATATTTATCGTAAAGTTCCTTGGTTAATTCTTGATTGATATACCTTTCTTCAAGTGATTCAATCTTATCAGTCAATTCGGTAATCTTTCTTTTTGCTGATACATCCTCCTGTAACTTGTCGGTAAACTTCTGCGACACAATTTCCTTTACTTGCGTTTCTATTGCGGCAATATGAGCAGCTTCAATTTTATACTTATTCAACTCCTCCATAAACAACTTGTTGATAGTTGCGGCCTTTTCATTAACAGGCTCTACATGACCTCTGGTCTTGTAATAGATATGTCCCTTTTGCTTATAGCCAGTAAAAGGTGAGTTCGTTAGCTCGCTTCTTAAAAAAGACTTTAATGGCATATCAGGGTCCTTAAATTTCTTAGCAATCCCTTTATGCGGATTAGTTAATGCTACAGAATTTGCTTTCATAAAAAGTTCCATAGAAACCAAAGCTGGGTGGTGTCCCTTAATTAATTTACCCGGGAAATATGCATTCATATAATAACCACAATAAAAGGGGTTCCCGATTTGGCGGTAAAAACTTTTGTATTCAATGGTTGCACCTAATTTACGCAAACGCTCTACAATTTCTTTATTACTCCATTTGCCTTCCGCTTTCCATTTAAAGCCCATTTTCATAAACTTGCCCTGGTCATTGATTACATATTCGTGGTACTTGGCTTTCTCCTTTCTTCTCAGGTTTGTATAACCATATGGGCAGTGACCAATATAAAACCCCTGTTCAATTAATTCAGAAGTACCGCGCATTGTTTTGGTTCTTCGTAAATCGTTATCGTACTTACCGAAAGCAAAAAATATTTGTTGCTGTAACTCGCCAGCGGGAGAAGTCACATCAATATCCTGAAGGACACTAATTACCTTAACCCCAATCTTACCTAAATCAATAATAAGCTCTTGCGCATGGTCACTTCTAGAAAAACGCTCAAATGAGTATACTAATATGGCTACTACATCTTTGTTTTTTCTTACATAATTAAGCATTAGTTTAAACTCCTTTCGCTCATCCGTTTTGGCCGACTCCGCTTCCCCACCAAAAAAGGCTTTGATTTCAAATGACCTTTTGGTTGCAAAAGTGATGGCATCTTTTCTTTGTGTTTCTAAAGAAGTGTTGTCAAATTGAGAGGGGTCAGAAACCCTTGTATAGTTTACAATTTTATTCCCCTCCCTCCATTTAGGCGGCTTCGCTTTTTTCGCAAATTTGGCTGTCATCTGCTGAAGCTGTAATTCCAAGTTGTTCATCTTGAAGTAATTTTTTGATAATTTGATTAGCGATAATCTCTGCTATTATTTTAATACTTGTACTTGAAGCTACATCAGCAACTTCTAATTCACCCTGAGTTGTTTGTTTTACATAATGATTGCTCATTTGAATTGATGAAAATCATACCATAACTAGCACTTAGTTTAGGGTACGCTTTGTATAATATGGCTGAGAGCTTCAGCACTATTTTGTATTTATTAATTCAGTCACTTCAAAAAGTTGAACTTTCCCATCTCTAGTCTTTATTTGCATATCCAAGAAAGTCCCTTTTTTCTTTAAATAATGAATTTTATTATAGAACTCCGCAAAATCGAGTCTTTTAGTAACTTCCATAATAGGAGTCCTTTTATCATTTAACCTAAAAGTGATCTTCTGGATTTTATCGTCATTAAACATCTTCTTAATAATATTAATAGAAGATTCTTTTATTTCTAATACACCTTCATTTAAGGAGAATAATTCATTATCATCTATTACCTTATAAATGATTTTATAAAGACTAATAGAAATAAATGATCCATTAAACAATTCATTTAAAACAACATTAGGATCTAAATGATTTATAATATTGTCGACTTCAAATGCAGCAACTTTTCCACCAGCACTCACGTGCAAACACGTGTTTTTGCGTGTTAGTAGTATAGCCAATATAGTTAATGAAAAATTATTCCATCCGTAATTTTTAAGCATTTGTAATAGATCCTTACTTTTTGATAAATCATCTATTTCTTTCGAAGAAAATGCTAATTTTTCGATATTAGACTTTGAAAAAAGTGCATCAAGAAAACTATTGTTACCGAAAAAGAACTTGTGTACCTCCTCCATAGTTTTAGGAGTTACACCAATCACCTTTAACTCTTGTAAAACATTTAACCAACTGACATCAAAGAAGCTTAAATAACCATTATCCGAAACTTCATTAAATAGTTTCCTGCTTTCCCAATAATGGATTAATCGCCTGTCTAAATTGGTACTTTTTAAAGGGGTATTCCTTGAAAGCAACGTATCCATAAATGGCGCATATGCAGCATAATTTCCTGATTTATACTCCTTTTCTACCTCTTCCAAAACAAACCGCTTTATTGTATTTTTAAATATCATGTCGCAAACTTAGACTTTTTATTGAAAGTAACAAAATATTTGTACCTTTAACTTGATTAAAAATACTTACAGTATAAAATTTAAGATAATATGAAGCCAAAAAAGAAGCAAATTACAAGCAAACCATCCCTGACCTACCATTTAGGTCGTGTATGTGAAAACGAGGACTGTAGAGAACCCATTGCAGACCAAGAACGTAAATCCAAGAGACATTGCTCTGAGTACACTGATGAAAATGGCATCCACCACAACTGCCGCAGAAGAAAGCATCAGCAAAAACACCAAATACATGAGGATCAACTTTTGGATTATGCGGCAATTCAAAGACAAACTAAAGCAAAAATTGAAGAAGCTATTATAACACATGGCGAATTTGTAACAGTTGCAGTATTAGAAGCATATGGCATTGTATTAAACAATTGTATTTCAATAAGCCATGGCCATGAAGAAAGTATAGTAGGTTTCTTAGGATATAACATCATATTAAACCCATTTAAACAATCCATAAAAATTCAGAAACATGACTAATCCAGAATTTCTAACAATGATTGAGCGCTTTCATAAGCCAGCCAAAAACGTAAAAATAAAAGCCGCCTATGTTTTAGTCGGCATAGGCATAATAGGAATAGCCTATTTTGCTATAAAGTCGTCAGTAACAAAATCGAAAGAAATTCGACAACTCAAGGACGATACATCGAAAAATCATGAATCCATCAAGAATTTAACTTCAAGGTCGGCAATGCTAGAACACGACCTACAACAAAATGAATCGATTATAGAGTCATTAAATAAGGAAAAGAAAGAATTAGTAGCAAAAATAGAGAAGGCTAAAAATAGCGCAGTTTCTAGCAAAATTGAAAAAAATAGGAGAAATTGAATGTAAATAGATGTTCCGGAACGCATTTTAACGTTCTGGAACATCTATTTACATTCGGGAAAGTACCTGAACATTCATTACTGTTCAGGACTATTCAATTACAAAAAAAGGACCTCAGGGTTATGAAGATTTTTTGAGAAAATGAAGGCGTTGATTTGTAGGTAGTTATGTTTTGGGAAAACGGAAAACGACCGATTTCAGTCGAATTCAGGGGGTGTTTTCCTCACGCAAGGATTTGGAAACAAGGGTGTGGAATTGTTGGAATCTGATTAAATTACTATAGTGATATTTGTCACTGAATCTCAATTTATCAAATCTAACCTTTGTCTTATGGAAATAAATACAAAAAATCATTGGGATACTATATACAATACTAAGCAGTCAAATGAAGTTAGTTGGACTCAAGATGTTCCCACCGTTTCATTAGAGTTCATTCGAAAACTCAAGATACTAAAAGATGCAAGTATAATAGATATTGGCGGTGGAGATAGTAAATTAGTAGATTTTCTTTTAAAAGAAGGATATTCAAATATATCGGTTTTAGATATTTCTGATGCAGCCATACTTAGAGCTAAAAACAGATTAGGTAAAGACTCACATAAAGTAAAATGGATTGTAACCGACATTTTAGATTTTACCCCAACTGAAAAGTATGATGTATGGCACGACAGAGCAGCATTTCATTTTCAAACTGATTCTGATAAAATTGAAAAATATTTGAATATTGTCAAACATGCTGTAAATGGATTAGTAATTGTTGGCACTTTTTCAGTCGATGGTCCTAAAAAATGTAGTGGATTAGAAATAAAACAGTACGACGAAAATGGAATGAAAGAAAAATTTGAAAAAGCTAATTTTGAAAATATAGAGTGTAAAAGAGAAGACCATATTACTCCTGCTGGTGCAATTCAGAATTTCGTGTTTTGTAGTTTCATGAAAGAACACAATTAGATGTTAATGAATTAAAAATAATATCAATATTTTATATAAATAATTCCAGCAAAGTTTTGAGTTTTTTTAGGGAAAACAAGGGTGAATGAAGGTTAAAGGGATGGAATTGGGGGAACTAGATTAATTGTCTAACTTTGTTAAAATGTCAAGAACAATGGGTTTTTCACTACCAGGAATTTTTAAAAAAGAGAAATAATCATGAGTACAATTACATTGAGTTTGAAAAATATAAAATGCGAAGGGTGTGTGAAATCAATCAAAACAGCGTTGGAAAAGCATACTAATATACAAGAGGTGAATGTGGTAAAAGAAACCGGTGC
>CANETR010000192.1 GCA_947441325.1 Saprospiraceae bacterium | reverse complement strand
TTTGGGCATTTATCAAAAAATCGAGCAGCCAGCTCACATTACATAAACAAGATGATGAGTCCTGAGATAGAAAAACCGGCTCGTTTTTTACTTTTGCTGTAAATCGTTCACAAAAGCCTGATTCACTATCACTGGCGCAACGCAATTTTGAATTATTTTTTTGAAAGCCGGCAAAATATTGAAACTTATATTCATACATTTTAGGGCTTAAAAGAGGTTGAAAAGGCGCAGCATAATGTTGTGGTAAAACATATTCCTCCCAGTTTAAAATTACAGTATCCTCCGGAAAATCTGCTTCTATAAAAACATGCTCCAGGCTTGCAATACTTTTTATTTTTTGAAAAAGGTTCAATGAACCCTTTGCTTGTATTTTTCTGTCCTTGAAATTTTGAGAAGTTAGAATTAGCTTTTCCATTTGTTGATTTCTTATCCTACTGTAAAAACCAAAGATAAGTAAAACTATAGATTAAAGCCAAATTTCATTGATAAATTAAGCTTGAAAAAAATTATATTTTCTATATAATTCTTTTAATCAATGATTTATATAATCCATAAGTTAAGGATGCCAATGTAAGACCTAATAAAGCTCCAAAAAAAACATCGGCAGGATAATGCACCCCTACATAGACCTGTGCAAATGCGACACTAAAAGCCCAGAAGTAAAAAACAAAACCAAGCATAGTTTTTTTAGATTTTTTTGCTGTCAGGACTGGCGTAAGGATTAGGAAAAACAAATGTGCCAATGCAAAGTGATTGGCCGCATGAGATGAGGTAAAACTATAAGCATTGCTGCAATCAGCCCTTAAAATTATTTTATTCTCCAAAGTCAATTCATTACAGGGCCTTGTTCTACACACTGTTTTCTTTATGAGTTCACTGCTGACCTTGTCGCTAATAAATATCGTAAGAACAATAAGGACTATAAACTGCAGTGACTTCAGTTTAAGCTTATAGAGCAGAAAACCCAAAATTACAAGGTACAGTGGCAGCCAAAATAGTTTATTCCTAAAAAGCGGAAGCAAGTAATCAAAGACAGCATTGCTGAACCCTTGATTGATTAAGTTAAAAAGCGCAAAATCAAAATCTATGAGCGCTGCTATCATATTCTTGCAATTAAAATCAATCTATCGGAGCTTTCCTCATCAAAAGCATCGAGGGCATAGTTGCCAAAAATCTTATCAATAGACAGGCCGCAGTGATGAAACATTTGTTCAAAATCTTTCAGTAGAAAGGCATTAACCATTTCGGTAAAAAAGTAATCTTTTCCCTGATCGCTAAAGCGTATCTCCTTTATTATTTTACGATTTTCGACATAGCGTCTGATATCAAAGCGAATGCCCTGAAGCTCCTTGCTTTCTGACAAAACAAGATTTTTTATAGCTTTGGCTGCATTCATAAAATCGAGCACAAAAACACCTTTACCAGGAACTAAGTTTTGTCTGACCGCCTCCAAAACTTTAAGATTTTCCGATTCAGCATCGAAATAACCAAAACTGGTAAAAAGGTTAAATACTGCATCAAACAGTTTTGAATTTATTGGCTCACGCATGTCCTGCACAATAAAATTTAAACCATTGGTAGCATGTAAATTTGCAGCATGAATGCTTTCGGGCGAAAGATCTGCCCCAGTAACGGTATATCCTTTACTGTGTAAGTAAATGGAATGACGCCCTTTACCACATGCCAAATCAAGAATCGAAGCTTTTTCAGGCAATTGTAGCTCATTCAACAGATTATCCAAAAAGAATTTAGCTTCGCTTTCGTCTCGATGCTGATAAAGTAAGTGATAATAAGGCGAATCGAACCAGGATTCAAACCAAGCCATAATTTTAGTTTAATAGTGTAGGATATAAAAAGCAAAGGAAGAAAAACTTCTTCCTTCACTATGATTTTTATTTAGCGTCAAGTATCTGATATACTTTACCATTATCACGGAATCCGTTTGGAACAAAGGTCACTTTAGGATTTTTCGACAGAAGATCGGGTCTTTCGGCAAAGGACATCTTAATTGTGCCTTCTTTAGGAATTCCATTTTCTGTATCGATCAACTGCTTAAGTAGCGGATTTGAATCCATAATTAAGAGATTGAAAGTTTTAGCAGAAATCTGGCCTTTTTCAACCTTTTCAGCACTGCATTTTAGCGTGTGAGTCTTTGTATCAGGTATATATTCTGTAACTTTTACATCTGCTGTAAAGCTTGCTTCGGGCTTTTTCACAAAGTTCATTTTGATATAATCCCATTTTGGCAAGCGACGATGATGCCAATTCATTACTACGGTACCATTGTGAAGTAAGATAACTCCAGGGCTAGACCTGATAATGGTTTTGACAAGTTTCTCATCACTTTGCAAAAATGGAAAAGCAAGCCCCATTTCCTTTTGGAAAAGCTCTAAATCATCTTTTTCATCGGCATTTTTATTGCCATCGTGAATATGGTGATACATGGCAACCGTTTCAATGCCATCTTTTTTGGCAGCATCGGTCAAAGCTTTTACCTTGTTCCAGGGGCCTTTGTATGTCGGATCAATTTCATCGGCAACAATCCAAAGTGCATAACCATGTGTAGCAAAAACCTGTTGCTTAGAGGCATCCATTTCACTTATTTTAGAATCACAGCCTTTCGAGATTGTTTCTTCTTTGGTAAACTCTTTTTGAACTTGCCAAACGTATGCAGAATCAGTTGCACCGGCAGGCAGCATTTTCTCTTCCCAGGTGTATGGATGATTTCCTACATCATTCGCATCAATCTGTTTTGTCTGATTGGTTAGCATGTTTTTATAGGTGTAAATAATTTTCTTTACAGAGGGATTAGCTTCACATTCTGCGCGGGCTAAGCCAAGATTTACACCAATTCTGAAAGGACGAAAATCGATCATTGGCAACCCAAAAAAGAAATTCATATAACAGAAAACAGTTACAGCTATGGTAAAAAATGTAGTGAGCATATCTCTTATGCTTAATTTACCCAACTTTGCTTCGGCACTAATCAGGAATTTCAAATCTTTGGTTCTGATAAAAATAAAAAGCGACATGCCTGTTAAAATAATATCTTTCAAAAATGTCTCAATTGGCAGCAGTTTCATAAAATCGCCAAAACAACCGCAATCAGATACCTTGATGCTCAATACTTTAAATTCTTGCCATTTTCCAAAATCGAAAAACCCAACTCCCTCTGGCAAATAACCGGTAAGGTAATTGTATCCTGTAAGGAAGGTAAAAAACAACATCATGAGCAAATTTAAGCTCGTATTCCAGCGTTTACCATGTCCCAAAATAAGGTTGATACCCAAAACGATTTCCATGACAATCATGACCAAGGCAAAAGGCAAGGCATATGGTTTCATAAAAGACAGTGCTGGTAAAAGCAACGTAAAATAATCCGCCATTTTGTATGCAGTACCCAGCGGGTCAACAGCCTTTACAAGTCCAGAAAAAATCAATAAACAGCCTACAAAATACTGTACAAACCAAAGTACAGGACGCATTTTTGCATATTTTTTCCATTTTGCATGTCCTATACCCAAAGTCAAAGTTAAGAACAGTGCAATGATGCCGATGTAAAGAAAAAGTGTGTAAACAGTCATGTTATGAGATGAAATGGTGAAAGGATGAAAGAACTAAAGATTAGAAGAATTGAAGATTAAAATATTCATTTTTTCTAATTTCTAATTTCTAATTTATTCATTGATACGAATGAGTGCGAAGAGTGAATAGTTGATAATATCCTGATAACCTGCGTCTAAACCTTCCGAAATAAGTGTTTTACCCTTATTGTCTTCGATCTGCTTAATTCTGAGTAATTTCATGAGAATTAAATCGGTAAGGGAACTTACGCGCATTTCTCGCCAGGCTTCTCCATAATCATGATTTTTTGCCATCATCAATGCCCTGGTTTTTTCAGCATAGCTGTCATAATGCTTTGCTGCTTCCGCTTCGCTTAGTTCAATTTCAGCATCTTCAGGCATTTCTAGTTGTATCAA
The DNA here is from genome assembly GCA_947441325.1 of Saprospiraceae bacterium. Lineage (GTDB taxonomy): Bacteria > Bacteroidota > Bacteroidia > Chitinophagales > Saprospiraceae > Saprospira. Next base: position 1,334 of record CANETR010000192.1, on the reverse strand, counting down.
AGCCATGATACTATAATTTACCAAACCAATAAATTCGTTTTCGATGCCTTCCTCTACTTTTTGCTCCCCTTTTTCCTCTATACTTCTAATTCTCTTTGCTTTTATGTACAACTGATCAGTTAGTGAAGAGGGCCTCAGAATTCGCCAAGCGGTTCCGTAATCTTTGGTTTTTTTGAGATAAATATCACGGCATTTGCCGAGTTGTTCATCGTATTGTTTGATAGTTTTGGCTGACACTTTTTTATAATTTTTATTAACTTAATTCTTAGTTAACGCTAATTTCTAAAAATTTGTGAATATAACTGCAATTAAAAATGATAATATTTTGTTAATACACAAATAATCTGACTTTTTCAGCAACATTCATACCGTCCATTGCTGCCGACATAATACCTCCGGCATAGCCTGCGCCCTCACCTACTGGAAATAAACCAAAAATTTCGGGGTGCATGAGTGTTTCGCTGTCGCGAGGTATTCTAATTGGTGAGCTGGTTCGACTTTCTGTTCCTACAATTTGGGCTTCGGAGCTAAAATAGCCTTTCATTTGCCTGCCAAATTGCTGCAAACCCACCTGTAAACGGGTTCTTATTCCTTCGGGCAACATTTTGTCCAAGCGTTCAGAAAAAACACCTGGTATATATGAAGTTTTAGGGAGCGTAGCAGATTGACGCCCTTTTACAAAATCTGTAATTCTCTGAGCTGGCGCTTTTTGCGAACCATCACCCAATTCAAACATCGTCTTTTCAACTGATTTTTGAAATTCCAGTGCGGCGAACACATCGTGCTTGGCAAATGATTTCAAATCTTCGAGCTCAACGGCAACTACAAGTCCGGAATTGGCAAAAGCCGAATCGCGACGCGACATTGACATGCCGTTCACTACTATTTCGCCCGGAGAGGTTGAGGCGGGAACTATAAGACCGCCAGGACACATACAGAAAGAAAAAACTCCCCTGTTTTCAACCTGACATACCAGGCTGTAGCTTGAGGCTGGAAGATTGTATTCTCTAGGTCTTTGATGGTACTGAATTTCGTCAATCAGCTCCTGGGGATGCTCAATTCTTACGCCAAGTGCAAAGGGTTTAGCCTCAATTCTAACCTTATGTTTATGAAGTAATTCAAAAATATCTCTTGCGCTGTGTCCAGTTGCTAAAATAACTGCTTCACCCAAATACTCATCCGCTCCGTTTGCAATTACACCTTTAATTTTTCTACCATCTTTTGTATCAACAACTATAAGGTCATTGACAAAAGCATCGAAATGAATTTCACCACCGAATTTTAAGATAGTGTCTCTGATTGCCTGAACAACATTTGGCAGTTTATTGGACCCG
>CANETR010000191.1 GCA_947441325.1 Saprospiraceae bacterium | reverse complement strand
GTAAAATTGATATCCCATGAGAAAATATAACCATTGTCCTGAGCAAGATTATCTGTAATCCTGATTGTCCAGTTCCCATTGAATGGGCATCCTATCAAACTGGCTAAAGATTGTTGAGGTGCATATGTTCCTGCATTTATCGATGGTAAAGAGGGATTACCGCAAGCAGAGGTAGGTCCATTAACGAGTTGGGTTAATGCAGTAGTATTGAAACAATATTGTCTTGAAGTTCCGGGGCCAACGGCAGGGTCATCGAGTGGACAGCCCAAATAAGTACCTAACCCTCCTTGGGCATAAGATTTTAAAATTGCTGTCTGGCCATTAGGACATATCAATTCTAATTGTAAGTCACCTAAATACGAATGTTCCATGTTGATGCATACATTCTGAATTTCATTGGCCGATGTAACAGTTTGTCCTGGACTATAACAGTTTACGGGTATGCTTGTAGTATATGAAACACCAGAACCGTCTGGTAGAAAGGTAGTTCCCGCTACGGGTGGAGTACAATTTATTGCAAAAGGAGTTGCCGTAGGAGTGGAAGTTATGGTTGAAGACTGCCCCAGACAAATCGGATTCGGACTTGCACTATTACTAAAGGTAGGGGTAGTTGAAACATGAATGATTCTTTCAGCGGCATTATTGCTTTGACAATTACTCGGGTCTCTAACGACTAAGGTTGCTCTGTAGATGCCTGGAGTTGGATAGGTAGTTGAAACGTTTTGACCAACAGCTGTCTGGCTGTTGCCAAAATTCCAGTTATAAGAGGCTCCTGCACCTGAATTTGAAAAAGTGCCACTACCTGTAAAGGAAACTGAGCCACCTTGACAAATTCTAATAATACCATCACCCTGTGGAGCCGGATTTGTACTTACAATATTCGCATTGATCGTCTGGCAGGGAACAACACAGGAAATAATAGCGGTCCATCCAGCTAAAGTAACTGATCCGTCTGAGGTAAATCTGAAAGTTAAACAACCGCTGGCATTTCCAAGTGTAGCTTGCGAGATGCCCGGGCCAATTGTACCGGTATAAGTGCCCAATGATGGCGCTGCAACGCTATTGCCATCGAACACTGTCAAAAAGTCCCAGCTATTTTCAATGTTGAAACTTGTGAAATTTACCTGTACTCTTCCTCCCGGTGTAGAGGGGCAAATGGTAAAGACGAAGGTTTGGCTATTGCCATAGGTTCCTGCCGATCCGCCACTATCAAAAAAGTTGCCGGAGCAAGTCACAACGTTGCCGTTTGACATATTGTAATTCTGGGCAGAACCAATGCAAATACTGAGTAAAAGAAGAAAAACTACAGATGTAAACAGTTTCATAATCAGGCAAATTATAAAAATTTGATTTAGTTTGATTTATTCTGGTTGTTATAAGGTTTGACGATAATGAGAATGTCACTATTGTCGAATCTGATTATTTGAGTCAATGGCTCAAAAGCAGAAATATTATACTTTAATGGGTTAAAAGTATTGTTGTCAAAAGAAAGATCTCGACTAAGAGAGGGGTTGTTTTTGTTTCTTAAACCAAAAGATGAAAGTTTAGGATATTTTTCATCAGGGCTTTGGGCTTCTGTTTTGAACTCAATCCTTTCAAGTATAAAATTTCTAAAAATTGGAAAAAGCTCAGGATTATTATCCATGAACTGTTGTCCATACACTTCGATTATTTTGGCATCAACTGAAACCTCATTATCATTATTAGCAGCATTTTTTTTAATAGAATTTATATCTGTGGAGTTCAGATCTTGGGCAATCAATGCTTCGGAGCTATAAAAAATTAGAATGTAAGCTATTGATAGAATTAAATACTTCATATAAGTGGTTTTTTGCTATTAAAATTATGTTGCAAAATATAAATAAAATATGATTTTTCTGTATAGTGAATAAAAATAATGCGAAAATCAAAATTATATTGTCCAAGTTGAGAAGTGTATTGCTTATAATACGAATGCTTTTATTTTCTAAACGTAGAATTATTTCATATTGTTATAGTTCAACCCTTTAAAATTGATTAAAATACAAATCACTATAAGGTTGACTGTCGGGTTATAACACTTAGCGTGAACAAATCGAAATTTTTAAAACAATTCAATCAACCATAATATGATAAATGCACATAATTTATTCAAAATTAGACAATTATATCTTGGGACTCCATAAATATGCAAAAGCGCTTTTTTTTGATTTAGCGTAAATTAAAAAGGATTATTATGCCTGGGATTTAAAAACAAAAAAGTGCTGTAATATTGTATGACAATAATTTACAGCACTTTTTTAGAAATAAAATATATCTAATTTATAAGATAATATTTTAAAATTTTAATGAATGATCGAACAGCGATTGAGAATTTGCGTGTTACTTTTTAGCATCCTTTTTCTGGGGCTCGAAGCTAAGTGATAGAGAATTTACACAATAACGTTGGCCCGTTTTGGTTGGCCCGTCATCGAAAATATGGCCCAGATGGCCGCCACATTTTGCACAGGTTATTTCAATTCTTTTCATGCCATGGCTAAGATCTTCCGTCTGAATGATTTTTCCACCTTCTATTTCTTTGTCAAAACTGGGCCAGCCACATTCCGACTCAAATTTCATGTCATCTGTGAACAGGGGTTCACCACAGCCGGCGCATTTGTAGGTGCCTTTTTCCTTGCTAAATACAAATTCACCTGAGAAGGCTCTTTCAGTACCTTTTTCGCGTAGGATATAATATTGTTCTGGACTTAGTTTTGTCTTCCATTCCTTTTCAGAAAGGTTGATTTCGGGCTTTTTGCCAGGTTTTGGAGGGCTATTTTTTTGTGCGCAGCTGTTGAAGCTAAATACAATTAGTAAGCAAAGGATGATAAAACTTGGAAACTGTTTCATGTTGATGCGAGTTTTTCTTTTGTAACAATCAATCTCCAGGCTTTGTTTTTAACTTGATACTTAAATGATTGTTAAAATTATATAATCTTACATATCATGTCTTTCCCAATGCTTTTGATCCATTACTTCTTCCATAATTGACAGATAACTCTGGTATCTGAGTGAATGGATTTCGCCCTTTTCGATTGCTGCCTTTACAGCACAGTGAGGCTCGTTGATGTGTAGACAATTGCTATATTTACATTTTGGCGAAAGGGCAAATATTTCAGGAAAATTATGTGACACATCCTTGGGTTCCATATTCAGGAAACCCAATTCTTTTATACCAGGCGTGTCAATAATCCTTCCACCAAAATTCAGTTCAAACATTTCGGCAAAGGTGGTAGTGTGCATGCCTTTATCAGTAATGCCAGAAATGTCACCTGTTCTAAGCTCAAATTGTGGCTGTATGGCATTCACCAGCGAGGATTTGCCAACACCAGAGTGTCCTGAAATCAGGGTGGTTTTATCTTTGAGTAAAGCTTTTAGTTCATCCAAACCCTGACCGGTTTCTGCTGAAACAATTAAAGTTTGATATCCGGCATTTTTATAAATTACTTTTAAAGCCTCGTAAAGTTCCAAATCTTCGGCATCATAAATATCGCACTTATTGAAAATAATATAGGTCGGAATATTGTACGATTCTGTAGTAAGTAGGAAACGGTCTATAAAACCAGGCTTTATATTGGGTCTTTTGATGGTAACAATCACAAAGGCCTGATCGACATTGCAGGCGATGAGGTGCATAAAATGCTTTTGTCGGGTCGATCGTCGAAGTACAAAGTTATTTCTAGGCTGAATATCTGTGATGATTCCGTGACCTTCCTCTTTTTCGGCATCAAATTTTACGATATCTCCAACCGCTACCGGATTGGTGAGCTTATAATCTTTTAGCTTAAATTTTCCTTTTATGCGGCAATTCCATACCTGCCCCTCCGCTGTTCGAACGAGATACCAAGAGCCGGTAGATTTTATGATGGTGCCTTGCATTTGGGAGATTGAAAGATGAAAGATTGAAAGATGAAAGATTGAAAGAGGAAAGATTGAAAGATTTGTATAAGGTATAAGGTATCAGGTATCAGGTATCAAGTATCAAGTATCAGGTATTGTATAGGTCTTGATACTTGATACTGGTTTTATTTCAAAAGTTTAGCTAACTCATCAGCTATCTTCCTGTCATTCGACAACCTCGGCACCTTATTCTGGCCGCCCAATTTGCCAATTGATTTCATGTATTCGCGGAAAGCATCTTTTTGCATGGGTCTTATTTTCAATGTTTGCAGGATGTTTCCTTCTATCAGATCTTTGTAATAAATATTTTGACCCTGCATGGCGATGTCCACTTTTTGAGCAAAGCTTTGCAGATTCAGCGGTTCATTGTCAAACTCTACAAACCATTCATGATATGGTTTTGTTCCATCGCTAGGAGCCACCTGCGGCGCAACGGTAAATTCTACAATTCTTATGCCTTCTTGGGCTGCAACGCTCAACATAGCCTCTTCTACTTCTTTGCCGATGACATGCTCGCCAAAGGCAGAGATATAATGCTTCACACGACCAGAGACTATTATTCTGTAAGGGTTTTTGGAGACAAATTGTACGGTATCGCCAATGCTGTAGCCCCAAAGGCCTGCATTGGTATTCATCACAAGGGCATAGTTTACGCCAAGTTCAACATCCTTAAGCCAAATACGGGTTGGATTAGGTTTAAAAACCTCATCGGCAGGAATAAATTCAAAGAAAATGCCTGAATTGGTGTTCAAAAGCAGTCCTTTTTCGTCCTGACGGTCCTGATAAGCTATAAATCCCTCGGAGGCTGGATAAGTTTCTATACTCGGAATGCGAGCTCCCACGAGGCTTTCGAGTTGTGCGCGATATGGTTCGAAGTTGACACCACCGTACACAAACATGCTCAGGTTAGGAAAAATGTCAAGAATTGTTTTCTTTCCAGTCACCTGCAAAAGTCGTTCATAGTACATCTGTACCCATGGCGGAATGCCTGAGATAAGGCGCATATCGGCCTTGAGGGTTTCTTGTACGATTTTGTCCAGTTTTTGCTCCCAGTCTTCAATGCAATTGGTTGGGTAGCTCGGCATTTGATTAGTTTTGAGCCAACCTGGAATCATATGATTGGAAATACCGGAAAGACGACCAACAAGAATATCATCTTTTCTGTCCATCTCGGGACTGCCCGACAGAAACATAAGTTTGCCGTCCATAAAATCGGCCTTGCCAGTAGTCGCCATGTAGTTGAAAACGGCATTTCGAGCGGTTCCGAAATGATTGGGAATGCTCTCTTTTGTCAGCGGTATATATTTAGTTCCTGAAGTAGTTCCCGATGTTTTAGCGTAGTATTTCGGACGGCCTTTCCACAAAACATTTTTCTCGCCATTATTGATACGCTCTATGTAGCCTTTC
>CANETR010000190.1 GCA_947441325.1 Saprospiraceae bacterium | reverse complement strand
TTGCCGATTCATCGGCCGTAAGTTCAAGTTCCTGAGTAAGATAAGCCGTCCAAAGTGCTTTGATGCGTTCCTGTCTTTCGGCTTTTCGTGGTCCTTGAGCATAAACAGATGACAGCGTACAAATGGTTAAAATTAAAAGAAGTAAGTTTTTCATAATATTAAGTTTTAAATTTTTTTAAATAATTAGTTCGGTTTCTTTTTGCTTTTGAGCAGCGATTGTTCCAACGCTTTAAAATCTTCATCGTCCAGTTCCAGCAGGAGATCCTCCAAATTAGCATCATCGGCTATTTTATCGAGCAGTTCTTCCTTTTCGGGGTTTTCTGCTGTTGTTTTTGATGGCTCTTGAGTTGACTGAACTTCCTTTTTTGGAGGAGGGAGAGAGTCGGAGGGAAAAATCGAGTTATTTTCGCTTGAAATAAATTCTATATTTTCCAGGTCAACTCCTTCGGTCAAATCTTCGGTTTCAATGGCATCAATTTCGGCAAGCAGGTACTCGTTCAGTTCAAGCGTTTCTAATCCCTGCAATTTTTTATCAATGTTTAAAGCCATCAGTCTGTCATAATCCAAAGGATTATTTCCCCTGAAAAACCAAAGTCCGACAATAACAAGCAGGAGCAAAGAGGCGGCAATAGCCATCACATAACTCGGATTCATAGGCCTGATTTTTTTATCCTCGGGCGCCTCAGCAATTTTTTTTCTGAGTTCCGATTCAAAATTATCGAAATATCCTGGCGGCGTTTCCCCAAGCTGTGCTTCCCTGTTTTTTTTCAAACCCGAGAGAAGGGGCGGTATTTTATCTTCTTCCATATCTTTAATTTGACTTGTTCAGAATATAATTTTCAATTTTTTGTGCTGCATGATGATAACTTGCTTTTAGTGCGCCTAGCGAGGTCCCGCAAATTTCGGAAATGTCCTGATAGCTCAATTCATCGTAGTAGCGTAGCAGAAAAACCTGTTTTTGTTTATCGGGCAAGAGCGCAATTGCCTCAGCCAATAGTTTCTCGGCCACACTGTTATCAACATAGGCATCGGCACTTAGACTTTGTACTCTAGTATTTTCCATGTAATCAATTGATTCCAGATGGTTTTTCTGTTTTTTGGCAAGAAAGGAAAGCGATTCATTTGTTGCAATGCGATAGAGCCAGGTGTATAGTTTAGAATTACGCTGAAAACCCTGAATTCCTTTAAAAACTTTGATAAAGGTTTTTTGCATCACCTCATCGGCATCATCGTGCTGACCGACCATACCTCTAATATGCCAGTAGAGCCGCTCCTGATAAGTTTTTACCAGTAGTGAAAATCCTCTTTCATAAGCATCTGAAGTAGATAAGAGTGAAAGGATTTTATGTTCTGTATCTTCTGACATGATAATTATAATGCTTTGCTTTTGCTGTCTTACAAACCTATGACTTCTGAAAAATGAAAAGGTTTAATCCTAAATATAAATTATTTTACAATTTAACAAAATTCATTTTTATACGTTTGAATGTAGATTGGCTATTCAGCCAACATAAAAAAACTGTTAATTTAGAGTAAATGCAGAGGAATAGCTTGTTTTAACAATTTTCCTTTATAATTTTACTTTGTAAATACGCTGCATGAATTGCTCCACATCAAAATATAAGGCACTTATTCCGGTTAATAAACCAAATTTGCTGCCCGAATGCTATGAACTTCAACAGAAGGGCTATACTGTGGGCATAGTTTCCGATATTAAAAGTATCTCAGCACTTTGGGACAGTGTAGCGCCAAAAGACAATATTTTTCTTCAATCTGATTATCTCAGTTGCCTGCAGGAAAATCCGGCCCATCATATGGGTTTTCGTTATGCCCTGATTTTTGAAAACGAAAGACCTGTTGCTGTGGTTTATATGCAAAGCTACTGGATTAGGATGGTGGATAGCATTAACAAAGATAAAAACGAAAAGCCCAATACTTTTCTGCAAAGAGTCGCGGGAAAAATCAGAACCTTTTTTGTTAAAAAAGCGGTTTTCAATGTACTCATCTGCGGGAATTTATTGCTCACAGGCAAACATGGCTATGCCTTTGTGCCTGGAATTGAGGAGGAAATGGCTGCCGAAATAGTTCAACAAACAGTTGTCCTCACACAAAGCTTACTGGAAAAGGAACAGTCCAAAAAGTTTCATATCCAAATGTTTAAGGACTATCCCTGCAAAGAAAAAAATGCTCCGATTGGCCCAGTGCTAAAAAAAGCATCCTATCATGCTTTTACGATACAACCGGCCATGTATATGCGTATGCCTGAGCGCTGGAAAAATTTCGATGATTACTTAGAGGAAATGCAATCGAAATATAGGATCAGAGCCCGCCGCGCTTCGAAAAAAGGGGAAGAATTACAAAAAAAAGCCCTGAACTTAGCGGAAATAGAGAGCTTAAACGAGGAGATTTACAATCTATACAAAGGTATTGCCAGCAATGTAGGTTTCAATGCCTTTACGCTTCATCCACAGTATTTTCTGAATTTGAAAAAAAATTTGGGAGATAAATTTCAGCTCATCGGACTCTTTCTAGAAGGTAAACTCGTTGCCTTTTTTACCTGTATCTTTAATGGCACTGAACTCGAAGCACATTTTTTAGGTTTGGACCATGAAATAAACAGAGAATACCAGGTTTACCTCAATATTCTCTATTCCATTATCGATATGGCCATTTATCACCGAATGCAGTCCATAAATTTTGCCAGAACCGCTCTCGAAATTAAAAGCTCTGTAGGAGCAGTTCCCTGCGATCTCAGCATTTATCTGCGACACCGCAACAGATTATCAGGTTCCGTCTTAAAATTTGTTTTCGAAAAACTCACGCCTGAGGAAGAGTGGCAACCGCGCTCTCCATTTAAGGATATGGATATTGTGAAGTGATACTACCTAGCTTTTCAACAACTTAAAACCAATCTCACGCCCCTGTCCCTGAAACATGGCAAGGTTGATCCAGAAAAAAGCAAACTTTTCCATTAATTCGAATTTATCATTTCCGCCCACGTTGTAACAATTGGCAAAACCGGCATCCAAAAAATATATCTGCCTAAGCGAAGAAGGAAAGGAAATCATAGAACTGATCGCCATTATCAGAAATTATGGCCTGAAGATGATTGAAAAGGAAGAGAAAAATAAATGACTATTTTTGGCACCAGTTTTTCTATAAAAAATCGAACTAGCCGAAAACTAAATCTTAATATTTAAACTATTTCGGTGTACAAAATTAAAAACTATATCTAACTTTGTAATAGGTATAACCAATTGTGCGACACATACTTTTTGATAAGTATATAAATATAGCCATGTAATAAACAAAATTGCTGGATAATTGAAAAGTACTCTATGTTAGTTAAAACCTTTGGATATCTAAAAACTAACTTCCTAAGACCAAAAAATAATCAAAACAATCAATGGATTTTTACTTAAAAAAAGTAGCTCTTAAAATAATCACTTTGGGAATACTTATAGTAACAAATACACTATATGGACAAGCTAAAAAGCCGACCATAATGATTCTGCCCAGTGATAACTGGTGTGAACAAAGATATTTTATGACCGAATTTGATAACCAAGGTTTAAAGCAAAAAGTACCAAACTATAAACAGGCCTTCCAAGAGGATACAGAGCTTGCGCTCGTTATTAGTAAAATCGGTTCTTTAATGATAGATAGAGGCTTTCCATTGAAAGATGCGGCACAAGAATTGAAATCAATTGAAATCCGAAATGCTGAAGATAACATGACAGTTAGCGCTTCAAGTGGCTCACATATTTCTGAAAGCCCTCTTGATAAATTAAAAAATAAATCCAAAGCCGATATCATCATTCAAATTTGGTGGAAACTAACAAAAACTGAAAATGGCCGTGTTGTAACATTTATCTTAGATGCATATGATCCCTACACCAGCAAACTAATTGCATCATCTTCTGGGAGTGGTTTGCCAAATAAAAATGATATATTAGCCGTACTTTTACAGAATGCTGTATTGTCAAACATTGAACCTTTTACAGCACAATTACAATCTCATTTTGATGATATGTTTAACAACGGTAGAGAAATAACATTAACAATAAAAAAATGGGACAATTGGGATATAAACCTTGAAAATGAAGTAGCTGGTGAAGATATAATTAGCCATATTTACAAGTGGTTACAAAAAAACACCGTAAGAGGAAAGTTTAATATGTCTTCTGTATCTGAAAACAAAATTTTATTTGAACAAGTTAGAATTCCAATTTACGACGCTTACAATAATTCTTTAGACGCTTACATGTTTGGTAAAGGTTTACAGAAATACCTAAAAGCTACTCCTTTTAATTTTGAAGTTAAACTAATGACACGTGGCCTCGGTGATGCAATACTTGTTTTGGGGGAAAAATGATCTACACTTAAAAATTTGCCTTTCTTGCTCTTACGATGTTTTGGTTAAATATCTCGGCTATTTTTAGATTTTTTTTGAAATAATATCATATAAATCGAATTGTTCAGAAAATGTAAATACCTACTGAGTCTAAAATCCTAATATTGATGAAAATAGCCCATGTAAAAAGTTTTAATTGAATAGATATCTGTAAAATCAATCCGAAGTTTAACATTACTTCAAATATATATTTTGAAACTAAAGATATTAAACCAAACCCATAATAATTATTATTTCAAAAAATGGAAATTACTTTTTTACAGGTGATACAATTAAAAACACAATAATACAAGTTAAGTGCTTAGTAAAAAGGTGATGGGATTTATGTTAATAAATAATAATTGGACATAACATGAAAAAAATTATTTGTCTTTCTTTACTGCTAGTTTGTGGTACATATAGTTTATTAAAATGCCAATCTTTTGGTGATGAAAAGAATGCAGCTATTAATTTCATTAAAAGAGCTTATAAAGCATCCCCCTTTGAGGGTGTAAAAACATTAGAGGGAGAAGAAACCAATTACTATGTTGTTGCTGTAAGAATTGAAAGCTCTGACATCAAAAGCGATTTAGTTTCAAATGCACTTTTAAAAGCCCAGGTTTTGGCAGAACAGGGATTAGTCGAACCTTCCGTTAAGTACGAAATGATTGAAGAAATCTCAAATCAACACTACACAACATATTTATTTACATGTGAAACACTTAGCAGTTTTATCATCAATTTACTAAGAAAAAAAATGCTCGATGGAGCAAAAATAATTTCTGCTCCAAGTAATAAATTTATAACATCAATAGTAACCCTTGAAAATTCAAAATACTCTTCTAATGAACAAAGAGATAAAGTAGCTTATATGAAAGCTAAACAATATGTTAATACTTTAGTTAATGGCTCAACTATCACTTCAGATTTTATAATCAGAACTGA
>CANETR010000189.1 GCA_947441325.1 Saprospiraceae bacterium | reverse complement strand
TGTTTTTCTATTCGGAACGACCAGGTACACTTGCCGCCCGAAAGTTTGAAGACGATGTACCCGAAGAACTAAAAAAACGCCGACTCGAAGAGGTTATCCGTCTACAGAATCAGCTTTCTTATCAGCACAATCTGCGCGATATTGGAAAGACTTTCAAGGTTTTGGTCGAAAAAGTATCGAAACGCAGTCAGGAAGAACTTGCAGGCCGCAACTCTCAGAATAAAATGATTGTTTTTCCTAAAGGGGATACTAAAATCGGAGATTATGTCTATGTAAAGGTAACCGATTGTACACAGGCTACTTTGAGAGGAGAGTTGGTTTAAACCCAAAACACAAGCCATCAAGTGCATTTCATGGCACTTTTTGGCTTGAATTTGATCATAGGACATTCTTTTTTGTTAAATAGAGCAATATAATGCACTTTGAACAACTAATAGAAACCGTAAAAAAACGACGCGAAATGCTCAAAGTAACCCAGGAGACCTTGGCCGAAGTGGCTGGAGTTGGCTTACGCACTTTGAAACAGTTTGAAAGTGGAAAGGGAAATCCAACTCTATTGACTGTTCACAAGTTGGCCGATGCACTTGGCTTGGAATTGTGTTTACAGGTAAAGAAAATGCCATAAGTGAGAGCTGCAAGAATACTATATAAAGACGAAGAAACAGGTGTACTCACACAGCACGATGATGCATCTTTTACTTTCAGGTACCACGATGCCTGGATGAAAGATTCGTCAAAACCAGGTTTTTGTATTGCTATGCCCAAGACTGTTCAGGAATACCATTCTAAATACCTTTTTCCTTATTTCTTTAATATTTTACCCGAAGGAGCTAACAGAAAAACCATTTGTACCGAGTTAAAAATTGACGAAGATGACTATTTTGGAATCTTACTCATAACCGGAAAGCACGATGTTATAGGAGCCGTAAAAGTTGTTGAAATATGAATGAAATAAACTTTCCTTTAATTGCTAATTGCCCTGGCACCTTGGCATCAGGTTTTTCTTCATATAGTAATGCCTGCCTCAAAGAGATGTTTAATGGTAAAACAGTAAGTCATATTCTGCATTATCAGGAATTTAGTTTTGGCGAGAAGGAAAATACAAAGTTTCATGAAACCCAAAAAAGAGTCTCTGTTTCGGGTGTTCAGGAAAAATTTTCTCTGCTTTTGGATAAAAAACAGATTCGCTTAATCAATGACGCTGAAACAGGTACTTATATTTTAAAAACTGTTCCTGATAAAATCAAAAATGCCCTATTTATGCCGGCCAATGAGCACCTTACTATGCAAATTGCTCAACAGGTTTTTGATATAGAAACAGCTTCAAATTGTTTGATATTCTTTGCTAAGGGTGAACCAGCTTTTCTTATTAAGCGTTTCGATTTTACTTCCAGTAATAAGAAACTGGCAATGGAAGATATGGCTTCTGTATTAGGGAAAACGCCTCAAACCCATGGTTCTGACTATAAATACAATGGGCATTATCTGGAAATTTTTGAAGCACTAAAAAAGATTATTCCTGCTTATAAAATTGAATCTTTAAAGTTATTTAAATTATTGGTATTCAATTATTTATTTTCAAATGGAGATGCTCATTTAAAAAATTTTTCAATTTTAGAAACAGCCTTAGGAGATTACAGATTGAGCCCTGCTTACGATCTTTTAAACAGTAGAATTCACATAGATGATTTTGATTTTGCATTAGAAGATGGACTTTTACCGAAAAATATTTCAAAAGGAAAAGTAAAGAACCATTTCTTAGTACTTGCGGATCTCGCTGGTATATCGAGTAAAAATGCCACCGAAATCTTATTATTTATGTGTTCAAATTCTGAAAAAGTAGAAAAACTGATCGGAAACTCTTTTTTATCTGAGAAATTAAAAAGAAATTACCTGCAGGCTTATCAGTCAAGACTTAAAAAACTAATGAAAGAATAAGCACGCACATCATACTTTAAGATTTTAGCATCTAATGGGCTGACAAAACATTTTTAAAAGTAAAAGAAAAGAACATGAACATTAAAATTTTTGCACTCACAGTTGGCGCTTTTGCCTTCAGTTTTAGTGCATTTGCGCAGCCCGGACTCAAACAGGAATCTGTTTCTATTTTCAAAAACTCAACTGCTTTTTTTGTAAAATCAGGTCAGGTAGCAACCAAAGACAAAAAATGGGAAATTGTAGGAGATACCATCCCGAGAGCGCTGAACGGAACTTTCTGGCTTTCTTCTCCTTCAAAAGAATTGAGCATTGCCAAAAGCTTTTTGCAGGATAAAGAGGTGCAGGGACTAGCCGTTTCCTACTCCGATATGTTTCTGGCCAATGATGGCAAAAAAGTAAGAATTTTGCAATCGACCGATACAACCTGGATGGAAGGAAAGATAAAAATTTTGCAGACAGCCAATCCAGATCCTTCTAAACCAGCCATTAAATCAGGCCTTTTATACGCATTGGTTTTAAATAATGGCACAACTACTATCCTCACACAGGCTCAAATAAATAGTTGTCGTAAAGTTGAATTTATCGAAAATCCATCCTTTACGAATGCTTCTATTCAGAAATTGCCTGTAATGCAGGTGAATTTCACCACACCAAAAGAAAAACAAGCCCTGAATCTGATGTATCTCAGCCAGGGAGTCAGTTGGACACCCGATTATCTTATAGAACTTATTGCCGAAGATAAAGCCAGAATGACCTTGCGTACAACTGTCATCAATGAAGCTGAAGACATTGATGTGGCCAAACTGAATATGGTGGCAGGTGTGCCCAACTTCAGTTATGCTACAACAATTGCCGATTTTCTTAACCTCATTTATCGCCAGGAGAATTACAATACCCGTGCATACAACCAGAATTATCAGAATTTTGCCGCACCAGTAATGAATGCCGCTGTATATGATAATGAAGCAGTTACGGGTGCTACGGATGATTATTATCCTGCCCCAACAGGCAATATCGGCGCTGCCGAAGGCAATTCTATTGAAGACCTGTTTTTTTACAGCATTGACAATGTGATGATTAAAAAAGGGGAGAGAGCACTCTTGGATATTTTTACTGCTGAGATTCCTGTAGAGCATGTTTATGAGGTGATTTTATCACAAAACAGCCCAAGTTACACTACTGCTTACAGTTTCGAGCAGCAGAAACTACCTGTGGTACATACGCTAAAACTTACCAATACGACTGATTATGTCTGGACTTCAGCTCCGGCAATGGTGGTGAAAAATGATAAATCCAAAATCAGCCCGGTAAGTCAGGATTTATTGAAATATACCTCTTTAAAAGACAATATCAATCTAAAACTTACCGAAGCGCCTGATGTGGCTATCAAATTCAACGAGAAGGAAATTGCCCGCAAAGTAAATGACAAATCTATCAAAGAAGCCAATAACCGTCTTAGATACTACGATATAGTTACTGTGGAAGCTGAAATTGAAATACAAAACTACAAATCAAAAGAAATACGCCTTGATACAAAACGAGCGATCATCGGCAAACTCATAGAATCGAATGAAAAGTGGAAATTGGCACCCCGTATCAAAAGTTACGATAGTTTCAATCCCTACACAGATGTTTGCTGGGAATTGAAAATCAAAGCAGGCGAAACGCGCAAAATTGTTTATAAATATGATGTTTTTGTAACACACTATTAAGAATTTAGAAATTAGAAGGATGAAATTAGAATTCAAACTTCTACCTTCAGATTTCTACCTTCTACCATCTACCTTCTGACTTCTCACTTCTGACTTCTCACTTCTGACTTGGTTAAAATGGAAATACAGTCAATAAAACAACGTTTTGGAATCATTGGACATTCCTCCCTTTTAGAACACGCATTGAAAACAGCTGCGCAGGTGGCACCAACAGATCTCAGTGTGCTAATTACTGGCGAAAGCGGAGTAGGGAAGGAGTCCTTTTCGAAAATTATACATAGTCTTTCATCCCGAAAGCACAATAATTTTATTGCCATCAACTGTGGAGCACTGCCCGAAAGTACTATCAATTCAGAGCTTTTTGGTCATACAAAAGGAGCTTTTACCGGAGCTGCGGGCGACAGAAAAGGCTATTTCGAAACTGTAAATGGTGGCACCATCTTTCTCGATGAAATCGGTGAAATGCCCTTGGATACACAGACATTTTTATTGAGGGTTCTCGAACAGGGCGAATTTGTAAAAGTTGGCTCTTCAGTTGTCGAAAAAACCGATGTCAGGGTCATTGCTGCTACTAATGTAAACCTGATGGAGCGCATCAAACAGGGAAAATTCAGGGAGGACCTTTTTTATCGTCTCAGCACAGTGATGATAAATGTTCCTGCACTTAGAGAGCGAGGCGATGACGTACAGCTACTTTTTAGAAAATTTGTAACCGAATTTTCCGAACAGTATCGAACGCCTGTTATCAGATTGGAAGAGAAGGCACAATTGCTTTTACAGAATTATAGCTGGCCTGGCAACATACGCGAGTTGCGCAATGTTGCCAAAAGAGTTGCGCTCTTTGCTGAGGATAAATTTGTATCGGCCGAAGAATTGATAAGATTTCTTCCCGACTTGAAGCCAAACGCATTACCAATACCATCAAATCTTTACAGCAGTTCTGGTGATAATCCGCATGGACAGGGTTTTTATGAGCGTGAAATCCTCTTTAAATTTCTCTACGACATGAAAAAGGATTTAAATGATCTAAAGTCGCTAATAGCAGAACTGGCAAGAACAAATAATCTTCAAATGCCAGGATTACAAATGAGTGGAACAGTATCGGCTTCAACGGCATCTTTTATCCCAGAAGTGTATGAAACGCCCAATGTAAGCACACAGCAACCCTTTATCATCTCAAAACAGCCGGAAACCAACATTCAGGTCAACAGCGATTTTGGCGACGTGGAAGAAATTGAAGAAAGCCTGTCCATGGATCAAATGGAAAAAGAACTCATAGAACGAGCACTGAAAAAACATCGCGGAAAACGTAAAGAAGCTGCCAAGGAACTCAGGATTTCAGAACGTACGCTCTATCGTAAAATTAAATCTTATGACATTGAAATTTGAATGATGTATCGATTATAATATTAGCAGATGTGCGGATGTTTAACTTATTTTTTTCTACCTTCTACCTTTGTAAGTATAGCGTCTAAAATAGAAGTTGATGGTTAATAGTTGATGGTTAATAGTTGATGGTTAATAGTTGATGGTTAATAGTTGATGGTTAATAGTTGATGGTTAATAGTTGATGGTTAATAGTTAATAGTTAATGGTTAATAGTTGATAGTTAATAGTTGATGGTTAATAGTTGATGGTTAATGGTTAATAGTTGATGGTTAATAGTTGATGGTTAATGGTTAATAGTTGATGGTTAATAGTT
>CANETR010000188.1 GCA_947441325.1 Saprospiraceae bacterium | reverse complement strand
GTCCAAAGCGAAAAAAAATGGAAAAAGTTTTTCCAGGTATTCTGATTCAAGGTCAAATTTCAATGTCATACTAAAGTTACCTTATAAACAATATGGCTGATATCGCTTATTTCGTGAGACAGTTGTTCTATCTCACACTTTGCATCGTACATGATTGTAAGCCCCTCTATTAAACCGGTCATAAATGCGCCCAATCCTACTCTTTTTGAATAATAGTGCAAAAGAAAGGAATTTTCATCTATTTTTTCTTTCAAGAATTCAGGAGGTATAATTTCAGGGTAAAGCAACATTACTCTACTGTGAAAATTTGGAAGCTGATCCATAAACTCCATGAAATTCTGGCCAGCATATTCCATCAATTTGCCATATTTTTCTTTGGCAATTTTCAATACCCAATATTTACCAAATTCTCTTAGAATTATCTCAGGTTCGACTCCAAGAATTTCTGAGGACGAAGCTACCAAATCAAATGTTATTTCATCATCATAGATTTTATTTGATAAGAAAAATTCATCTCTTACTTCGGCCTTCAGCCTGATTTTTTCCCAGGTTTCACTGCCATAGTTATCAACAACAAGGCCCATAATAGCCTGATTTACTAGTCCGTACATCTTAATTTAATTAGACTGTTTCTGTTCCAATATAGGTAGTGCTATGCGAATACTAGTTCCTTGTCCGGGTTCTGAAACCAGGCTGATTTTACCGCCTAATTTTTGAACAATTTCATTTACGATGTAAAGACCAAGACCGGTACCGATGCTATCGCTCGAGGCACGGAAAAACATATCAAAAACGTTTGCCTGATATTCATAGGCAATGCCTTTTCCATTATCTGAAATTTCGAATTCGTAGAAATCGGCTTTGCGTATGCAGGTAAATTTTACAAGTGGGCGAACGCCATCTTCCCTTCTGTATTTAATAGAATTAGAAATCAGGTTACGAATAACCGATTGAATACGAAGCTTATCAGTGTTTAAACTCTCACAATCCTGCATATACACAATAAAATCGATATCGAAGGAGTTGAGCAGATTTAAATCATTATAGGTGTTTTCAACAATTTCTTTGATATTGACAGTTTCAATTTTAAGATCTGTTCTTGAATTTCTTGAATAGGTAAGAATATCGAGAATTGTTGCATCGAGCCTGTCGACGCTAAGTTCAATAAGTTTGAGACAATTTACAATATCGCTATCGAGTACATCGAAACCCATAATGAGGTTTACCAATCCTTTCACAGATAAAAGAGGGCTCCTGAGGTCGTGCGACACGCTGTACACAAAGCGGTCTAGTTCTGAATTGATTTTTCTGAGTTCATTATTTTTCTCGGTAATTTCTTCATTATACTTCTTGTTGGCATCAAAGTTATCGGTAATATCGATTGCAAATCCAAAAATTTGATTTTGAGCTTTATCTTCATTGCGGAAGCTTTTTTTACCACAGATATAATTTCTTACAAACTCTCCGTTGTTTAATTCTATATCAAAAGTTACCACATTTTCTGGCGTTTCCAAGGCTAATAAATCTGTTGACTTTAATATACTACAAACTTCACTATCAAAGACCTGATCATCTTTTTCGCCAACTATATTTGACCCAAGGGTCTTTTCCATGTATCGGTTTGCATGTAAATAAGCGCCATTGGTATTTTTTACGTAGAGGCAAATTGGCAGTGTATCGAAAATAGCCGTGAGGAGTTTTTCCTGTTCCAATACTTTATCAATAGCCAACTTCTTGTCGGTAATATCCCTAAAAAAACCATGTGTGGCCTGCAGGCTTCCATTTACAAACAGTGGAACAATATTGCCCTCAAGCATTACACGCTTTCCACTTTTAGATACAAATTCAACCTCTATATTTGAAAAACTTTTACCGGCGATAACTTCCATAAACATTGCACCACAATGTTCTTTATACTCATCGGCTATAATATCAAACAGATTCAAAGCAGGGATTTCGGCTGCGCTATATTCCAGTTTTTCATGCCAGGTTTTGTTGCAGAAAAGCAAACGGCCCTCAGCATCGAAACTTTGTATAATCTCGAGACTATTTTCGAAAAGGTCCTGATAAATTTTCTGTTGATAAGCCTGCTTTACTTTTGATAACTCTAAATGAGTAAGTTCAACAACATTGCCTGCTATGTACTTTTCACCATTTTGCTCAATCAGGTTTGAATTGAGCTCATAGAGTATTTTTTCCCCTTTTTTGTCAACTGCTGTTAGGATATAGTTTTTAACTTCTCCCTTCAACTCCAGAATTTCCAGATAGCGATTTCTTTCCTCTGCGTTTTCATAACAGCTCCAGGTAGTAGAGCTCATAATATCCTCCTTGCTGTCGAATCCAAATATTCTAAAAAAAGAATCGTTGCAATGAATCAATTTCCCATCCCATTTCGACACAAACATTCCACTTTGGCTATTCTGGAATATTGTGTCATAAAATTTCAACAAAGTGTTTAGGTCTAAGGTGTTGGTATTCATTATATTGGTTTAGAGCAAAATAGAGTGCATTTTATCGAACAATTTAAAACAATACAAAGTCTTAATATAGCAAAAAAATAGTTCGCCAATTAAATTGCAAAATTATATAAAAATACTCTTAATATCAAATATAATTAGCAGACAAGTTTGGACATTAGACAATTAGACGAAAGGCTTCATAAGGACTAGTTAACATTTTTCATGCCCAAAGTTAATCTATCTCAAAGGCCACTGCAATTTTACTCAGGCGAAATAGCGCATACAAATTACAAAATGTGGCGAATTACAAAAAATATAAAATTAGATTTTTAAAATTGCAATGCGTGGAGGGCTAGCAACTCTTACCTGCTTCCTCTGCACTTTCAATCTTTCACCTTTCATTCTTTCCTCTTTTCCCTTTTATATTCTAAATTTGTAATTCTAAACCAATTCGATTTATGCTTAAAAAAATATCTCAATTTCTTGGCAGCATTAACGACGCTATAGTTGTTATTGATAAAAAAGGAATTATACTGCAATGTAATGATAAGCTAGAACAGGTTTTGGGTTACGAGCCAATTGATGTTATTGGCAAGAATGTGAACATTCTGATGGAAGGTTCCATGGCCGCGCAACATGATTCATTCTTGAGCGCTGAAGAAAAAAGCATGCGCATCATTGGCAAGGATAGAGAAATTTTCGGCATTCACAAAAATGGCTCAAAAGTTCAGCTAATTATCAATATCAGTCAGTTTGAGGATGGGGGACAAACCTATTACACTGGAATTTTGAGAAATTATTCCAATCAGCCGAATAGCAACGAGGTTTTAAAAAAGAATGAAGAGTTACAGGAAGCATTAAAAAAGAAAGATCTTCAAATAGAACAGACTATCTCGGATCTCTATAGCTTATATCTGAATGCAAAACAGGTTGAAGAACAAGAGCTTAGGGAGAAAAACCGCATGCTTGAATTAACCGTAAAAGAATTAAATGAAAATAAGTCGAAACTTGAATATGAGATTACTGAACGTAAGCTTGCAGAAGAAAGGCTATTAATCATTCAGGATGAAATTAATGCTGCGCTCGAAAAGGAAAAAGAACTGAATGATCTTAAATCTAAGTTCATATCGATGGCCTCGCATGAGTTCAGAACACCCTTGAGTACGATACTTTCATCTACCAATCTGATACAACGCTATCTCACTCCAGAGGTGCTTGAAAAAACAGATAAGCATATCAATAGGATTAAATCATCTGTAAGAAATCTTACCCAAATTCTGGAAGATTTCCTTTCCTTATCAAAACTGGAAGAGGGTAAATTCGATAAAGAGAAAAAGGAATTAGACATTGTAGATTTAATAAACAACTGCATAGAAGAGGTGAATGTTTTTGCCAAAAAAGATCAAAAATTTGTCTTCGAACAGCAGATTAGCAACCCTATTATCATTTCAAATGTCCAAAGTTTGAGAAATGTGTTCATCAACTTGCTGTCGAATGCGGTAAAATACTCTTTCGAAGGATCGAATATTTATATCAACCTATGGCAAGATAAAGATGAATTTTTTGCATCGGTTCGTGACGAGGGAATCGGCATTCCTAAAGAACAAAAAGTATATCTTTTTGAAAGGTTTTTCAGGGCCGACAATGCCATCAATATACAGGGTACAGGTTTAGGACTTTTTATTGTAAGAAAATACCTGGATAATCTCAATGGCACGATTGACTTTGATAGTGAAGAGGGTGTTGGAACTAAGTTTACCATTTCGTTCAAGAACGAAGCAAATGAAGCTCTTTCCTAAATCAATATTTATCCACTGAAATACGATTTCAAAAGATTCTAATAATGAAAAAACGCCTGGAAGTATATTACTTTCAGGCGTTTTTCAATTGTTGTGGATAAACTATTGTTTGCTTATTACTACTTTACGCTGTGCGTAAGCATTATCGTTTCTGATGGTGAAGAAGTAAGTGCCCTCGCTCAACTTCTCGGTATCGATAATCATTTGCTCAGTACGCTCGCGAGCTATACCCTGATTGATAACCCTACCAAGCACATCGACCAATGCCCACTGATAATCGCTGCTCAATGGCAGATCGAAACTCACATTGAAGTAGTTTTGCGCCGGATTGGGGAATAGATTCATACCAATAATATCTCTGCGAACAGCAGCCTCTTCCTCAACAGGTATAGAACCTACAGGCGGGAAGATACTCAGATCGCGGGTAGTAGTTACCTGCATCACATCTTTGGTATTATTATTCTGAATAAAGACCACTGCTTCAATTTTTGAAGGATCGGGCGTTCCTAAATTATAAATCCAGGAGCCACTTCTATTCACTATCTGACCAGCTGACCAGCCCTGTTGCAGAGGGAAACCACTTGCATCGGGGATAAATTTGCGTAGCACCGACTGCATGGCAAAGCCGCGATTATTAAGTACATCATCCTCCGTAATGGCAAAGGTCATGGTATAATCGGCAGAGTCGAGATTGGTCAAAGCCCTAG
The DNA here is from genome assembly GCA_947441325.1 of Saprospiraceae bacterium. Classification (GTDB taxonomy): domain Bacteria; phylum Bacteroidota; class Bacteroidia; order Chitinophagales; family Saprospiraceae; genus Saprospira. The sequence goes on along the minus strand of CANETR010000188.1, from coordinate 391 downwards.
CCTCGGCATTCACCTGTATGGTATTGCCCGAGAAGATAAGCGGGTCGACCTGAATATCGAAAACAGGGAACTGCAACATGTCGAAATCCATATGATACTGACTCAGGTTTTCAGATCTGCCATTGCCATAGGTAAGCCCGTCGATACGAATCTGACTATTGGCATTGATACCGTAGTAAAGCACACGTGAATCGAAATCGAAAGAGAAAAGTGCATTTACAGGGTCCACCTGTTGTATATTGGTCTGATACTGAATGAGCGACACATCGCGGCCATTGGTACTGTTGTAAATGGTATCGTACACTTTTTTATCGATAATATCCATACTTGCTCCCTGCTGATTGAAGTGGAAGAAGTTGGAGAAATGCTCCACAAGGACATTTCTGCCACG
>CANETR010000187.1 GCA_947441325.1 Saprospiraceae bacterium | reverse complement strand
GGCCCTTTTCTCGCGAATTTCCTGGAAAACAACTGAAGAAAGACCCGATCCAAAATACTCATTGTACAATTGGCTCATAATATCCTGCTGTAAATCGAATCCTTGCGTGCCCTTAGAAACCATCATGATTTCGGCCTGTGTCATTTCAGGGAAGGAAACAAAAACCACCTTGTTTTCTTTGGTATCGAGTTCCTTGAAATCGGGGCGATTAGGATAATCTTTAAGTTGTGTTGGTATTTTGTGCAGCTTATTCAATGTTTCAGTAACCTTGGCAATTTCTAGACTACCAAAATAGAACACATCGTGCTTATAAGCTGTCAATTCAGATACTTTGTTGACCAATTGGCGACCGGTCAAAGCATCCATTTCGGCATTTGATAAAATATCAGTAAAGGGAGAGCTTTTGCCATAACGGGCATAGTTAAACATGGCATTTTGTAAAACCTGACGCTTATCTTTTTTTGCATCGGCACGCTCCTTTTTAATTTCAGCTACCATGTTTTTCAATGCTTCAGCATTTGGTTCTGCTTTGGCCAGAATATGTTCGAAAAGTTCCACACCTTTTTCCAAAGAACGATCTAGGCCACGAAGCGTAACATAGGTTACCTCATTGCTGGCAAAAATATCGAATGATACGCCCAATTTAAAAAATTCTTGCTGTAGCTGTTCGGGGCTGTACTTGTCGGTACCGAGATATTTAAGATAACGCAAGGCAATAGGTAGAATCTTATCCTGATCAGAACCCATGTCCAGGACATAATTTAGTTCGAATGTCTGATTATTATCGTTTTTGATATAATCTAAGCGAACTCCACTACTTAAATTCTGACTTTGAATGCTTTTTTTGAAATCGACAAAAAGCGGAGAGGTTCTTGGAGACTGAATTTTTTCGAATTCAACTCTGTAAGTTGAAATGGTATCTTTTGGTGGTTCAACAGGTGTAATTTTTGGTTTTTCGACCTTCATGATATCTTTATCTTCTCCCTCACGCTTATAAACCACCACAAAATTACTAGGCTTGAGATGTTTATTAACAAACTCCATAACCTGCTCTTTTGTTACTGAACGCATCTTGCGATATTTGGACACAGCATTGGCCCATTTTTGATTGGCAATAAAAGAGGAAAGCATCATTTGGGCACGCCCCTGATTGTTCTCCAGCGATTTCTGCATTTTGTACTCCAAATCAGTCACAACAGCTTCAATCATCCAATCTTCAAATTCACCTTTGCGTACCTTTTCGAGTTCTACTAGAAAAAGATCTTTTACGGCTTCCAATTTTTGACCCGGACGTGGAATCGCATAAAAACCGAAGAATGAAAAATCATTTGCCGACCAGCAGAATGTGTAGCTATCGGCACCAACCAGCTGTTTCTGCACTAGATTGATATCAACCAAACCGGCTTTGTCGTTCGACATGATATTTGAAACCAATTCTCCCAACATAGCTTCTTCGGTTCCGGCACCAGGTAGGCGCCAGCCCATATCCACCACCGATTTTTCGATGCCAAAAACTTCTTTTACAATAGGTTCTTTAATTTCGGGTTGAGTTTTAAGTTCAAATTTTGGTATTTCTTTACTTTGGTAGTTGCCAAAATATTTTTCAATCATTTCAACTGCCTTGTCTGGGTCGAAATCGCCGGCAAGTACAATAGCCATATTATTTGGCACATAGTAATTTTGGAAATACTCATGAATTTTTACCATAGATGGTCTCTTCAAATGTTCTCCTGTTCCAATGGTCGTTTGAGTGCCATATGGATGCTGTGGCAACAGACCGCTCATGAAAGCTTGGAAAACCTTTCTGCCATCGCTGTTTTGACCAATATTAAACTCCTCGTAAACTGTTTCCAATTCTGTGTGGAACAGGCGAAGTACAAGTTCTCCGAATCGCTCCGATTCAACCTTTAGCCATCTGTCCAGCTCGTTGCTGGGAATGTCATTTACATAAACCGTTTGGTCTAATGAGGTATAAGCATTGGTGCCCTTTGCGCCAAGCGATGAAATCATCTTGTCATATTCGTTGGATGCAACCAATTTTGCTGCCTGAAAGGAAATGGCATCTATTTTTTCATAGATTTTTTTTCTGTCCTCGGGATTAGCCTTGAAATGCTCTTCATACAAGTCAGAAATTTCTTTGAGAAGCACTTTTTCTTTTTCCCAATCGAGTGCACCAATTTTACTGCTGCCTTTAAAAAGCATGTGCTCCAGGTAGTGAGCCAGACCTGTAGCATCGGCCGGGTCATTTTTCGAACCTGCACGAGTAGCAATGTAAGTCTGAATTCTTGGAGCGTCCTTGTAAACGCTCATATAAACTTTCAATCCGTTTTTCAGGGTATAAATTTTGGTGCCTAATGGATCGTTTTCGACCGTTTCGTAATTGTACTTGTAACTCATTTTTTGATTTGTCTTACAGCCCGATGACAATACAATAAGTATGGTAATTGCGAGCAGTTTGCTGATGTTATGAAATTTCATAAGTTATTTTTATAATACTGTGTATGATTGAGATGTAAAGTTATAATTTCCTAACAAATTTTTGAATTGAATTTTATCTTGAATGTAACAATTTAAATTGCAGGCTGTTCAGAAGACAAAAAAGGCTGCCCAAAATTTGAACAGCCTTTGATAAATTAGTTGTTATTCTAGTCATTATAACAGAAAGCACCTGCTGCCAACATAGTATCGGCCACCTGACGGCGCAGATTTTTGGTGTTGACAAATTCGTGCTTGGTGTAGCGCTTGATAGCGAGCATGAGCATACGCAGATTATCGCCCTCGGCCCAAGAAGCAGCTACATTTTTGGCAGCAACGGCGAGGCGCTCGATAGAATCGTTAATAAACACCTGTGTCATAGCAACTCTATCGCCGATAAAGCCTTCACCTTTTACAATAGCAAGTTTTTTGGTACGAAGAATAGCCGACTCGCAGAGGTAAATTTCTGACATCATGTCTGAAAGATTCATCAAAATTTCCTGTTCTTTTTGCAACTCCATCATCAGGTTTTGAACCGTAAGGCCGGCCACAGCCAGGAAGCATTTTTTCATGTTGCGAACATAATCCATTTCAGTACCTAAAAGGCCTGTATCTCCGCCACCAAATGCCGGCATCGAGGTCATTTCTTTTTGGATGGCCATAGCAGGCGACATGAGGTCGAGCTGACCGCGCATGGCTTTTTTCATGAGCATGTCCACACTGAGCATGCGGTTGATTTCGTTGGTGCCTTCAAAAATACGGTTGATACGGCTGTCGCGATAAGCGCCTGCCATGGGAGCCTCTTCGGAATAACCCATGCCACCATAAATCTGAACGCCTTCATCTGCTACATAATCCAAACATTCTGAACCTTTAACTTTTAACAAGGCGCATTCGATGGCATATTCTTCGGCAGCGCCAAGTAGTGATTCTGCCAAGGTTTTGCCCGAATCTTTCAGTCTTTTTTCCTCATGATCAATCGCGCGGCTTGCACGATGCATAGCAGCCTCAGTTACCCAGGTACGGATGGCCTGCTCTGCCAATTTATGTTTGATAGCTCCAAAACTTGAGATAGAAACACCAAATTGCTTGCGCTCGTTGGCATATTGGATAGAATGGTCAATAATAAATTTAGCACCACCCAAAACGCCTGCTGCCAATTTAATACGTCCGATGTTCAAAATATTGAAAGCAATTTTGTGACCTTTGCCAATTTCTCCCAAGACATTTTCTACAGGAACTTTTACGTTTTCGAAGAAGACCTGACGGGTTGAAGAACCCTTGATACCCATTTTAGCTTCCTCGGCGCCAAGGCTAATGCCTTCCCATGCACGTTCAACAATAAAACCAGTAAATTTATCGCCATCGATCTGGGCAAAAACGACAAATATATCTGCAAATCCGGCATTGGTAATCCACATTTTTTGGCCATCCAGCACATAATGCTTTCCATCTTCAGATAAAATTGCCTTGGTTTTAGCAGCCAAAGCATCTGATCCTGAACCAGGTTCGGTCAAACAATAAGCGGCAAATTTTTCACCTGCTACCAGCGATGGGAGGTATTTTTGTTTTTGTTCCTCAGTTCCAAAATAGAGAATTGGCAACATTCCGATGCCTGTATGCGCTCCGTAGGAAAGAGAGAAGGAGCGTGTTTTTGCAAAATACTCTGTTATGGCCATATTGGTTTCGAAATCCTGCATAAACCCGCCGTATTCTTCAGGAAAAGAAGTTCCCAGAATACCCAATTCGCCAGCTTTGCGAAGTAGTTGTTTGGTGAGTTCCGTATCGAGTTTTTCAATTTGGGCAGCATGTGGCAACACCTCTTTATCAATGTATTCACGTACCATATTTAACACCATATTCTGCTCCTCTGTCATGTCATCCATGATGAACATATATTGTGGATCTGCTTCATTCACCAAAAATTCGCCACCATTGAGGACATGCTTCAATTCATTTGTTTCCATAATTTTAAACTTACAGTTTTGTTGATTTTTGTGATAAAAATTGAACTGACTAAAAATGCCTGAACTATAGTGTTTTAAGTAGTTTACAGATGTTTTTAGGAGTAGACAAATTTAGAATAATATCCTTAATTTTCGCCCCAAGCATCAGGAAAAATTCAAAATTTTGGAATAATTTTTCTTTGGCAACAAAAAAAAAGGAGGCGAATGGCCTCCTTAATAATAATGATTATACTTTTTCTATTTTTCAATATGTAAATCGATGTAAAGATCGTTTGCCAATGTCCAGCTAGAAGTGCCTACATTGTAATCGAGGCGATTGATAAGTAAAGAGGTATCGAAAGATACTTTAGAGCCAGAATAAGTAACCCTGGTTTCGAAGGTTACCGTTTTTGTAACATCTTTAATGCTGAGCTTTCCTGTTATTTTCGCCAAATTTGCAGAAACCATAGTCACTGAGGTTGATTCAAACTTCATATTTGGATACTTAGCCACATCAAAAAAATCGGCGTTTTTTAAATGCTTGTCTCTTGCTGTACTTGCAGTATTTATTGAGGAAACATCTACAGTACCAATGAATTTACATTTGGAGGGATTGTCTTTGTCCCAGTTTACTAAAGGTTTGAAATAGCCAAAATAGCCATTGGTAGTCATCCCGGCATTTTTAATGCGGAATTTTATGGAATTTTGAGCTACTGCAAAATTGCAAATTAGCGCAAGAGAAATTAAAGTCAAGATATTTTTCATGGGATACAATTTTTATGATAAGAGACAAAGTCTGTGCCAAGAGATAACAGATTATAAATAATATGGTTCAGCTTTTCAGATCCGTATTTTATTTCTGTTTGATACGCTGCAGATAATCTACCACCTGCATTGCCTTATCATCCAAAGCGGGTTGTATCGGGTACAGAGAATT